>JBLNFC010000708.1:0-5014 GCA_050263355.1 Acidobacteriota bacterium | reverse complement strand
GCAGCAATCCTGGTGTATACCGTGGCTTTTGGCGCGGCGCCTGCCAAACAACATACAGACACAGGCGAGCAGTTACCGGTTCCGGGGAAATCGGTTGCTGCAGATCACGGGAAGCTTTCGGAACACAATATCGAGTGGCTTCAGAGCCAGCCTCCACAGGCGCAGGCCGAGTTCCTGCTTGAGGCGGCAGTCAATCACGACCGTGGGGCGACGGACCTGATTGCGAATAATGTGGATAGTTGGCATGGCAAGGTTCACAAGAGCCAGCATCTCGATGATCTTGAGATGACGGCACTTTACTCCAATGACCTGCGGGTACGGGCGGCGGCAATCGAAGTTAATCTTGCCTTCAGCGATCTTGCCAAGAACGAGGACACCGTAACGCGCTTGATCGAGGCTGCCGAGAAGAATCCCGGGAGCCGTGCGTGGACGGCCTGGGAACTCGGTATGCTAGCGAATCGCGGAGTAGCTCAAGATCGTATCCATGAATTGTTGGCGACGTGGACTCACGATCCTGATCAGCAAACGCGTTTCTGGGCGGTAGAGGGTCTGGCCCACATCGGAAGTGATGCGACGATCAAAAACCTTCTCGACGTATTCCGTAATGATCCGTCACTGGAGGTGCGGGAACGCGCGGGCTGCAGTTTGGCCAAGTCGGGGATGCTCACTCGCGAACAGCGGATGAAGGCCGTCCCCGGGCTGCTGGAACTGACCGATGACGCCTCGCTGGACCCGACAACACGCTCTTGGATTTACCAGGCCTTGCGGGAGATTACGAACACCACTCTGCCCAACGATCCGGCGACGTGGCGAAACTGGTACGACACACAGGGCTCCGCAACCGTGCGACAGCTGCAGCAAAACGACAGTTGGTCGGTTCTCGGCAACAACTAGCCGCAATTCACAAAACGCATCTCTGCTGTAAAGACCGGGGCGCTCGGATTCCTGAAATTCCTGCGAGTCCCATCGACCTTCTCGGGAATCCATATCAGCCATGCGCAAGGCAATTCTCCACCTGAAAAAGGCTGACCCGATCCTGGCCGGAATCATTCAGCGCGTTGGACCCTACCGCATCAACTACGATGAGCCCGCCTTTGCGAGTCTCGCGGAAGCCATTGTTTACCAACAGCTGCACGGGAAGGCAGCGGCAACGATCTTCAAGCGACTGACCGACCTCGCCGGGCTGCCGCTAACGCCGGAAGGCGTTCTAAAGCTAAGCGAGGAGCAGATGCGGGCCGTCGGATTGTCTAAACAGAAGCTTTCCTATCTTCGCGATCTCGCCGCCAAAACGCAGGCTGGCGAACTGGATTTCTTGAAACTTCCCGATCTGCCGGATGAAGAAGTGATCAAGCACCTGACCCAGGTCAAGGGTATTGGAGTCTGGACCGCTCACATGTTCCTGATGTTCTCACTGCGTCGAAGCGATGTATTGCCGACCGGGGATCTTGGCATTCAAATGGCAGTGAAGAAGCACTACCGTAAGCGCAAGCTTCCCAAGCCGAAAGATATGGAGAAGATTGCCAAGTGCTGGTCCCCATATCGGACCGTGGCTTGCTGGTATCTGTGGCGAAGCCTCGACATCAAGACCATGTAAATTTCAGAACTACGATTGCAGAAGCTAAATTGCGAGCTGAGCATTTTCGAATTTAAGAATTGACGAATGGAAGGCGTGTTTTTGTCGCATCTT
The DNA here is from genome assembly GCA_050263355.1 of Acidobacteriota bacterium. Taxonomy (GTDB): domain Bacteria; phylum Acidobacteriota; class Terriglobia; order Terriglobales; family Acidobacteriaceae; genus Gp1-AA122. The sequence goes on along the minus strand of JBLNFC010000708.1, from coordinate 3,327 downwards.
TGTTTAAGGCTCGTTCTTTGTGTTTAAATGTGATCGGTGGCGAATGAAGGGAAAATTCGTGTTCTGGTGGCCAAGCCCGGACTGGACGGGCACGATCGCGGCGCCAAAGTAATCGCCCGAGCGCTTCGCGATGCCGGCATGGAGGTCATCTATACCGGCCTGCGGCAGACACCGGAGATGATTGTCAGCGCCGCACTGCAAGAAGACGTCAACGTAATTGGGCTCTCCATTCTTTCCGGTGCACACAATGCCATCGTGCCCCGCGTGATGGACCTCTTACGCCAGAACAAGATGGACGATGTGATTGTTCTGGTAGGCGGCATCATTCCCGACCAGGACGTCGAGTCGCTAAAGAAAGCGGGTGTGGCGGCCATCTTCCAACCGGGCACAGCGATGGATGACATCGTTAAATTTATCCGCTCGAACGTTAAACCTCACGGCGTTCCCACGGCCGGCTGAATGCCCGCAATTACAGCTTCCCGTGCGAGAGAAATTCTTGCGGATACCATTGGTCCTACTCCCTGGTATTGGAAGACTTTTCCCGCGCTGCGATCTCATGCAGGACAGCGCTTCGTTTGGAAGCACCATGGCGACCAAGGATCTCTCGCGTACCTGGTCACGCTTAGTCTGGAACAGGAACCCGACAAGCCTCGTCTCGCGTTGAACACCTACTGCCGTCCATTCCCGGTTCCGCCGTCAAATTTTGGGATCTGGTGTCCGGAAGGACGCAACCTGCGCTTAACCTGTTTCGATCCCGACTCTCTGAAGCCGTTTGACTTGGCTGAGCTGGCGGGATGGTTTAAACAGTCGTCGGATCGTATCTTCGCGCACAGCGAGCCTATCGCGGATTTCGAGGTGCCCCTTACGATGGAGGCAGGGACGCATTCGATCGAAGTTCCGAAAGAACTGGCGACAGTCCAAGAATTGATCGCGCCTACGAGTTACAAAGCGATGAGCAATGACGATCCGGCATTCGCGCTGTTCGTGTTCTATCTACATGCAGGACTGGTCGAGGTACTGCCGCAACGCTGGTTCACAGCAGCGCAATACCGCGTCGGAGAGCAGTGGATTACCCGCGCCGTACGCGATCCCGAATCGCAGCGCATTGTGGGTGAATGTTTTGGAGTCGGGACCTTCCTATTGCAGGAAGATGGCTGCCGCCTGGAGCGATGGGTTGAGAAGAGCAGCTAGAGCTTCATTCCAGCTGTTAATTGCTGCTTCCGAGGTGAATCTTCTATCACTTGGAACATGTCAGAGATGCCTGCATTCTGCGCCTCGCTTCGGAGGATGGCACCAACCGGTTGAGCCGTGCGCGAGTTCTGGCTGTTACAAGCGCGATTCGGGATCTCTCGAAAGAACAACGACGCCTGGTTATTGCCGGGAACAGAAAATTCTTTTCGGCTGGAGCTGAGCTCGCGGAAATTGTGTCCCTGAGCGGACCGGAGGCCTACGAATTCTCGCGGTTGGGCCAGGAACTTATGAACGCCATTTCGGATTTCCAGGGTCGCGTCTTTGCTGCTGTAGAGGGCTACTGCATGGGCGGCGGGCTCGACCTGGCCTTAGCCTGTCATTGGCGAATCGCATCTCAGGACGCGGTATTCGGACACCGCGGAGCAGCCCTGGGCCTGATAACAGGTTGGGGCGGTACGCAGAGATTGCCCCGGCTGATTGGAAAGACGAAGGCTCTCGAAATGTTCGTTGCCGCGGAGAAAATTCACGCCTCGGAAGCGCTCAGGATTGGGCTCGTGGATGGTCTCTCAGCCGATCCTGTCGATGCGGCAATTCGATATCCTATTGAATGAGGCGCGCGGACCTGGTCAGAAAAGCTGAACTTCCCAGGTTCAGGGTCTTCGTGAGTTCGTCTCAGGTTTGGTAATGCCGACTCTCACCAACATCGCGAATGCTGTAAAAGCGGCTGCACTGGACGCCGGATTCGAGTTGGCTGGAGTAGCCAGCATCGGGTCGTGCGAGGAACTCGAGCATTATCCTGAGTGGATCGCGAAGGGTTACGCAGGTGACATGAAGTACCTGGAGACGCGTGACGCCGAAGGCCGGCTGAAGCGCGCTTCTCTGCAGCATGTGGCGCCTTGGGCACGCAGCGTGGTGGTCTGCGCGATCAACTACAACACGGCTGAACCGTACTCGACTGCGCGCAGCGATCCGGATCGTGGCTGGATTTCGCGCTATGCGTGGAGCCGCGAGGATTATCACGACGCCGTGTTGCGTAAGCTCCGCATAGTTGAGGCGAAGCTTCGATCTTTTGCCGTTGAAGGCCGGACGGCAACTAATAGTGACATCGAATGCGTGGATATTTCGGGAAGCGGACCATCTGACGAGTTTCGAACCATGTGCTATGTCGACACCGGGCCTCTGGTCGAACGTGTTTACGCCAAGTACGCGGGTGTAGGTTGGATTGGGAAAAATACCTGCATCATCAACCGGAAGATGGGATCCTGGTTGTTTCTCGGAGTGATCCTGACGTCCCTGGAACTTGAGCCCGATCTGCCTGCGCCCGATAGGTGCGGCACCTGCACTCGATGCATCGAAGCATGTCCCACGAATGCCTTTGTGCGCCCCCATGAACTCGATGCGAGCCGGTGCATTTCATATCTGACCATCGAAAAGCGTGGTGCGATTCCGGAAGACTTGCGGGAGGACATGGGCCGACACGTCTTTGGCTGCGACATTTGCCAGGACGTTTGTCCCTGGAACCGTAAGGCGCCTGCAACTACTGCGCCGGAGTTTCAGGCGAGGGATCGATTGGTCAACCCTGCGCTGGACTGGCTGGCTGAGATGAAAACGGATGAATTTCGCGAAAGCTTTCGAGGGTCTCCAGTGAAGCGTGCCAAACTGCAAGGGCTTCGGCGGAACGCCTTGATTGCGATGGGAAATAGCGGTGAGCGAAAATTCATTCCGATGCTCGAAAAGCTGCTCGCCGAGGAAGACAATGTGATTGCGCAGGCGGCGGGCTGGGCGATCGAGAAGCTCAAGAGTTCGTGACGGATACTGCAAAATACCCGCTCAGAGAATTTCTGCCTTTTTGATACTGAGAACTGAGGATTAAGGGACTAAGCATGGTTTACGACTTCCTGATCGAGACCTATGCCACCGAACGACTGAAGGTACTCTCGGTCTGGAGTGAGTTTCGGGACAAAGACTTGCCGGTACGCCCAAAGTCGGACGACGCACGAGGGCGCAGTGTGCATGAGCACATGGTGCATCAATGCGTAAGTGAAGATCTTTGGTTCCGCAACATGCTGGATATCGACGTAGGCGCACCACCTTTGCCAAGAGAGGAGACTCGGCTCGAATTTATCAGGCAATACG
>JBLNFC010000707.1:0-5415 GCA_050263355.1 Acidobacteriota bacterium | reverse complement strand
GGAGAAGGTAATCGCCGTAGCCATTCTTCATGGTGCATCCAATCTTCTCTAATTGCTCGGGCGTAATGTATCCCCTGCGATACGCGATTTCCTCGGGACAAGAGATCATCAGTCCTTGTCGATTTTCCAATGTCTGGATGAACAGCGAGGCCTCCATCAGGGCTTCATGCGTTCCGGTGTCGAGCCACGCCATTCCGCGACCCATCACAATCACTTCCAACTCTCCCCGCGAGAGGTAGGCCTTATTGACATCCGTAATCTCAAGTTCGCCTCGGCTGGAAGGCTTTAAAGATCGCGCGACGTCGACCACATGATGATCGTAAAAATAGAGTCCAGTGACTGCATATTTCGATTTCGGTTGCTTAGGCTTCTCTTCCAGGCTGAGTGCTCGACCGTTACCGTCAAATTCCACAACTCCGTAGCGCTCCGGATCGTTCACAGGGTAGGCAAAGACCTTGGCGCCGGTAAAGGTTTGGGTGGCCTGACCGAGGCTCTTCACTAGATCATGTCCGTAGAAAATGTTGTCACCCAGCACCAACGCACAGCAACTGGAGCCAATGAATTTCTCTCCTACTAAAAAGGCTTGGGCGATACCTTCAGGCTTGGCCTGAACTGCATACTCGATCGAGAGTCCCCAGCGCGAGCCGTCTCCTAACAGTTCCTGAAACTTTGGCGTATCCAGCGGAGTCGAGATCACCAGGATCTCACGAACGCCGGCCAGAAGGAGAGTGGAGAGCGGGTAGTAAATCATGGGCTTGTTGTAGACGGGCAACAAGCTCTTACACACCGCGTGGGTTACCGGATAAAGTCGCGTTCCCGAACCGCCGGCGAGAATGATGCCTTTGAACGATTGGCTCTGTCCAGCATCGCTTTGGTGTAGTTTCGTTGTCATTCCCCCGAAACCGAGTATTGTGTAGCGATCCACTGTCGGTACGCGCCGCTCGTGACCTGGGTTACCCATTCCATGTGGTCCAAGTACCACCTCACCGTCTTGCGCAGCCCGGTCTCAAAAGTCTCGCGCGGCTTCCATCCGAGCTCTTGTTCGATCTTAGTCGTGTCGATCGCATACCGCCGGTCGTGCCCGGGGCGGTCTTGTACAAATTTGATCAGCTGGCGATGAGGTACGACGGGATCGTTGGGACTGAGTTCATCCATCAGCGAGCAAATGGTCTCCACCACATCAACATTCGGTTTTTGATTGTTTCCTCCGATGTTGTAGGTTTCGCCCACTTGGCCGCCGGCAAGCACGGCGCGGACCGCCTCACAATGATCCCCTACATACACCCAATCGCGAACATTCTTGCCGTCACCGTACACTGGCAGCTGAGTTCCGTGATGAGCATTCAAGATCATAAGCGGAATCAGTTTCTCGGGAAATTGGAATGGGCCGTAGTTATTCGAGCAATTCGTAGTCAGTACTGGCAGCTTGTAGGTGTGGTGATAAGCCCGAACCAGGTGATCGGAAGCGGCTTTCGATGCGGAATAGGGACTGTTAGGTTCATAGCGCGTTTTCTCATGAAACGGCGCATCATCAGGTCCCAGGGAGCCGTAGACCTCGTCCGTGGATACATGCTGGAAGCGAAAACCGCGTCGTTCGATTTCCGGCAACTCCATCCAGTAGGTGCGCGCCTCTTCCAGCAGGCTGAACGTACCATTCACATTCGTCTTGATGAAATCGTCCGGCCCGCGAATAGAGCGATCGACATGGCTCTCCGCCGCAAAGTGGACGATGGCGCGCGGGCGGTGATCACGTAGGATTTGCCGCACCAGTTTACGATCGCCGATGTCTCCGTGAACAAAGGTGTAACGCCGGTCCGTGGAGATTGATTCAAGATTTCTCAGATTGCCGGCATACGTGAGTTTGTCGAGGTTGATGACCGGAGTGCGCTCGGTGGCGAGCCAGTGCAGCAGAAAATTGGACCCAATAAATCCGGCCCCGCCAGTAACAAGGATGGTATCGCTCATTCAGAGACGGCGTCGTCGCCGATATTATCTTACCGTAAGCCGCATCTCAGGTCCTCACAGGTTCTTGTGCGAGCACTCGGTGGCTATCGAGCACCGAATCGAAGCTAATCAATGGGGCCTGGAAGCATAAGCAGACAAGTTCGAGTGACGACGCGCGAAAGCAGGCCTATAGCGGGGGTTTTACCGGGGGGAGGCGCTGGGCCGTTACAGAATTGTTGCCGCGTGCCTGTGTTCCGGGGGCGCCCTCCAGGAAGACTCCGCGCGTGCTTCGCAGAGGATGTGCGCGAATGACGTTGTTGACTACTTCGTTTCCGGAGTCGGCGTTGGCGTCGCGAACGTAGATTCCTGCACCTTGAGGATCGTCGATCAGGTTCGCAACGACCCTGGTATTCTCGACGAAAAGCAGTGCAATTCCTGCGGTCAATTGGCCACGTTGTCCGGCACGGCGGCAATGGTTTTGGCTCACGACAATGCGTCGTGTGCTGCTGCTGGGATCGACTGTATGCACGACAATGTTGTATTCTCCATCGCTTTCTGCGCTGTTTTCACTGATTGCGATGTCATCGCTGTCTTTCACGTCGATCGTGTTTTCACCGTTATGGCCGCCGCGGTTACGTGCGATTACTCCCCTGGCGCTGTGCCAAACGCAGATGGCATCTTCCCCCGCAGGGGTAAAAGAATTTCTTTCAATGCGAAATCCAACCACGCCTTTCACGAAGTACACGCCCCAGCTCTCCGAGCCTGTCGGATGAGGATGGAACTCATTATCCCGGATCACGATGTTCGAGATTGTTCCCGATCCGACGCTGGCGTAAACACCCGCAGACATCGTGCCTCGCGGCTCGCTCGCCTCGGTGGATATAACACTATTCTCGAGGATGATCCCGCGCACGTGGGCTCGCCACGCGTATACGCGTAGCCCTTGCCGGGCGCCCTGCAAGTTCATCTCTCTATAAACAATGTAGCTCTGCTCGTTGTTGTCGATATTGATATCTTTTCCTGGATCTGTCGTTCCGCTGAATGTGGGAGGCGGCCCCACGCCATAGGCACGGAAAATGATCGGTAATGTTGCTATCCCCGAGGAACGCGGACGAAGCGTCTCGTGCCATGTCTCCCCCCGTTTTAAGGCCACCACGTCACCCGGCTGGAAGCGTTGGGCGTTGACCCGCGCCATGGTCTTCCAGGGGGCGCTCACAGCGCCTGCGTTCGTATCAGCACCGTGTATGAAGCTGACGTAATACGTGCGGCCTTGGACGGAAACAACCAATATGGCGAGTATGAGCGGTAGTCTCGCCAGAGCCGAAAATTGAGGCCATGTCAGTGTTCTACGCAGCTTTTTCAGAATGTTGTCGCCTTGAATTTGCACCTCTGTTCCAGCCCATCACTCGAAAGTATTCATCCTCAATCTGCAGGGTGATGTCAGGCCAGAGATAGCTTTCGGCTATCCTCTGCTGACACTTGCGAGCAGCATTAGCCCGCAGTTCGTCATCGGAGATCAGAGTTTCCAGCATGCGAGATAGATCGTGCTCGTCCCCGGCTCGGAAGGTGAATCCGGCGTCGGCAACCAACTCCCGGTTCTCCGGTACATCGCTGCTTAGAACACACACGCCAGCACCCATCGCCTCGAGTAAGGCCAGGGAGAGGCCTTCCAGATCGGAAGGCATCACAAAAAGCATCGCGTTCGTTAATAGTTCGTCGCGTGCCGCGCCAGCCACCCAGTTGAGCAACCGAATGCGCCCGCTTTGTTGCTGGCGCAGAGCTGCGGCATAGGAATCCGAATAGCCACTGCCTCCAGCCAGTACAAGCTTCAGGTCGGTTTCAATCGCTTGGAAAGCTCGAATCAGCAAGTCACAATTCTTTTCCGGAGAAAGACGCCCCATGAATAAAATGTAACGTCCCGCTTCAAGGCCCAAGTCCTGCAGGTGTTTGGTTGTGCCACGCTCACGAATGTCAGTGCCATTCGGAATGAAGCTTGGCTCAATCCCGTAATTGGCTCGGTAGTAGTCCCGCAGGGTACGCGATACGACCATAGTTGAATGAGGTAAATTGATTGCCGTCCATTCCCCAATCCGCAGAATCAAACGCGCGAATCTGCCCCATTTTTTCCTTTGCCAATCCAGCCCTTGCACGGTAACAACCGTTTTCTTTCCCGCCAGCCTTGGGAGAAAGGAAAAAAGAGCCGGACCCAGGGTATGGAAATGCACGATGTCATAGGGACCGAAGGTCGCATGTAAAGCGCTCAACAGAGTGTGCGAAAGAGTTTCCAGGTGCTTGGTTCGTAGACAAGGCAGGCGCACCAGGTGCATGGACTTATACTGCTTCCTTGGAGGCGTGAAATAAGTTCTGCAATACACGGTGACTTCATGCCCCACCTTGGCCAGTCGTTCGCCCACTTCTTCGTAGTAACTCTCGATGCCACTGTACTTGCCAACGACGCCGCGGCCACCAACGAAAGCCACCCGTAGATGATGGTTGTTTTTGCCGAAAGCATGCATCCGCGGTGCACGCTCGAGTAACTCTCGATAAATGCTGAACAGCTTTTCGTAATGTTTGTCAGGCGAGTGATGTTCGCGAAGGAGTGCCTGTCCCGCAGCGCCCATTCCAGTTGCCAGCTGTGGCTGCGAGTATAGGAATCGTATGCTTTCGGCGAGTTGCTCGGAGTTTCCCGCAGCATACAGCAATCCCGTCTGTTGGTGGATCACTACCTCTCGCCGCGAGCCCAGGTCGCTTGCGATCACTGGCCTGCCCCATGCGTACGATTCCAGAATCGCCTTCCCTAAAGTTTCATACGCGAGCGAGGGAAAGATCGTGAAGCGCGATGCCGTCACGGCACGCTCAAGAGCAGGCCCTTGCACGTGACCTAAGAACTCCACATTGTCTAGCTCAAGACTGCGAACCAGCGCTCTTAATTCGTTTTCCTGTGGTCCCTTGCCCGCGATCAAGAGCGGAATCGACGGGACGGCCCGCATCGCGTTCAACAGCGAGATCAGCCCCTTTTCCGCCGATAAGCGACCAAAGTACAGAATCCCAACAGATTGATCTGGAGTGCAGCCAGTCTGTTTCGGCATGTTCTGGAAGTGATGCAGGACGTCGATCCCATCCTGGTCCCATCCGTTCTCGATCAGTTTCTGACGAGCGAAGTGGCTCAGGGTGAGGATCTTCGTGATGCAGGCTCGGTAAGTTCCTAGCCACTTGTAAAGATATCCTTCCGCGGCGAGGATAGTTGAGGCCGCGACGAGCCTTCGTAGCATCGCTCGGTGATCACGTGCCAAAACTTACCTCCTCGGCATCGGTTACAGATCTCGCCGTGCGCAACCAGGTTGTAGGTGGGACAGATCAATTTCAAGTCGTTGACGTGATAAAGAACGGGGATACTCTGACTGTGGAACTCCCACAGAATCGAAGGCGAGAGGTGGTGGTAGATGTTGCGAATATGTGCCACGTCGGGCC
>JBLNFC010000706.1:0-3330 GCA_050263355.1 Acidobacteriota bacterium | reverse complement strand
TTACCAAATTCTAAACTCGCCGCCGCAATGCAGCAGCGCCATCAGGTAAAGCAATCCCTCATAATATCGCTCCAAACCGTCGGGCGTCGGGGTGTCCCACAGCTCTTCGACGAACTTCCTGGAGCGCGGATGTGTGGCCGCGAGGCTTGTGACGGCGTTGATCGCGACCAGGCCCTGGGCATGGCGGTCCTCAAGTTGCCTTCCATCGAGTGTGAACACGCAACCGTAATTCGTACCTTTGGACTCAAAAAATGCCTGCAGTTTGTCGCTGAGTTCCCGTTGCCGCGGATCCTTGGCCCACCAAGACCAGTCAACGGACCAGTTTCCGGCGGTGCGGAAAGCGTCGTAGCTGAAGTTCGTGCTGTAGTGGCCGGCCCGCTCGACGAGTGAGCAGTCGAAATTCCCATAACACGGATTGAGCCCGGTAACCGGGTGAGTGACTTTGATGAGGTAATCCCGGCTGACATCGGCGGCTTGCCTCCAGAATTCGGCGTCTTCCTTCGGTCCCCAGCGCGACCAGAGTTCGTAGAACGCCGGCAGATGATACGAGGGGTCGGTGAAACGCGACCGCTCCGAACTCGGCGAGAACAAGACCATCTTGTGTTCGGGATCAAACAGCGCTCCAGCCGTCACGAGGATATTCGTTTCTCGCCGGGGCATGGGCACCGGGCCGGTGATTCTGGACCGGTGCAGCACACGAGCGAGCAATTCATCGGCCTGCGCTTTGTAGTTGTAAATGCCGGGGCCATTTGCCCAGCGATGCGCCGCAAGATACAACGCGGTAATATAATACTCCTCTCCATCCGGCGCTACGAACTGGCTCATGCGCACCCCGTTGGTTCGCGCTTGCCAGGCGAAGAAACCGTAGGAGGGATGATTCGTCTCCGAGACATACAGATACGCCTTCGACCAATTCCAGATCGCGTCAAACTCAGCCTTCTTGTCCAACTGCACGGAGATCATCATGCCGTAGGATAATCCCTCCGAGCGGACGTCCCGATGTTTGATGTCTGTGATATACGCAAGCGAACCGTTGGAGTTGCCTCCCGCTTCGTAATACACCGTCTGCGTGTTTGGATCGCCATGGAACAATTGTTGAAACGCCGAATCAATCTTCTGCCGGATCTCCCCTGGCGATTTACCCAACTCGGCGAACAAGTTGCGGTACTTGCCTGCCGCGTAGGCGCCTTGGCCGTCCGCACCCGGTGTTTTTTCGGCACTATTGGCATTTAAGCCAACCGCGAAACAGGTGATCCAAATCAGCGTCAGGGCGAAATGGAATTGGTTGGCGTGAGCGCCCGGGGCGTGGATTTGGCTCATAACGATCAAGGAGCCCCCGGACCTGGCTCGGCTGTCGTCCGCGGCACGATTTCAATCGCGCAAACCTGGGGGTTCTCGACCTTGGGCGCGAACGTCACTTTGATTTTGCCGTCGGTGACCTCGATGGGAACGGTCTCCACGTATGCTTTCATAGGCCCGCCCGCCTTAACCCAAACATCGAAATCCTTGAACTCGCGTCCCTGGACGTTGAACGAGAACACGCGTTCACCCGGCCCGGTGATGCCCTCGAAGGTTTCCGCGAAATGCAGTTTCACCACGTACTTGCCGTTGGGCACGGGCCACGAAAAGGAATCCATGCTGTAGTGTTCCGCCCGGTAAAGATCGGGACTCTTGGTGTTGGCGATCTGGATGTCGGGCCGCTCGATGGTTTGGCCGCCCTCGAAACCCTGGTCAGCCAGCCAGACATTGCCGTCTGCATCTTTGACCGGCTCCGATTTGCCGGCTTTGATCCGGATCACCTTCGCATCGGTCGCGGCTGCGGCGGCACCAGCCGTGCCTTCCGGGATGAGTTCAATCGCGCAGATCTGAGGGTTTTCGACCTTGGGCGTGAAAGTTACCTTCAGCTTGCCGTCCGCGACCTCAACGGGAACCGTTTCCACGTATGCTTTCATAGGTCCGCCCGCTTTGACCCACACGTCGAAGTCTTTGAACTCGCGCCCCTGGACGTTAAACGAGAATACGCGTTCACCCGGTCCAGTGATGCCGTCGAAGGTTTCCGCGAAATGCAGTTTCACCACGTACTTGCCGTTGGGCACGGGCCACGAAAAAGAGTCCATGCTGTAGTGTTCCGCCCGGTAGAGATCAGGGCTCTTGGTGTTGGCGATCTGGATGTCGGGGCGTTCGATGGTTTGGCCGCCCTCGAAACCCTGGTCGGCCAGCCAGACATTACCTTCAGCATCTTTGATCGGCTCCGATTTGCCGGCTTTGATCCGGATCACCTTCGCATCGGTCGAAGCTGCGGCGGCACCAGCCGTGCCTTCCGGGATGATTTCAATCGCGCAGATCTGGGGATTTTCGACCTTGGGGGTGAACGTCACTTTGATCTTGCCCTCGGTTACCTGGACAGGAACGGTCTCCACGTAGGCCTTCAAGAACCCGCCCGCCTTAACCCAAACATCGAAGTCCTTGAACTCGCGTCCCTGGACATTGAACGAGAACACACGTTGGCCGGGACCAGTAATGCCCTCGAATGTCTCCGCAAAATGGAGCTTCACCGTGTACTTCCCATTGGCCACGGGCCACGAAAAGGAGTCCATGCTGTAGTGTTCCGCCCGGTAGAGATCGGGACTCTTGGTGTTGGCGATCTGAATGTCGGGACGTTCGATGGTTTGGCCGCCCTCGAAACCTTGGTCGGCTAGCCAGACATTGCCGTCAGCATCTTTGACCGGCTCGGACTTGCCGGCTTTGATGCGAATTGTCTTCGCGGCAGACACTCCTGCCGCGGGTGCGATCCCCTCACGCCTGGCCACGATCTCAGTCCTGCCGAAGTCCCCGACCTCGCGCGTGAACTTGATTTCGTTGGCGTCGCCCGAGAGCTTGCCAGTGTAATTGATGCGAATCTCCCTGTCCTGGATACTCATCATTTCCACGAACGAAATCGTTTCGCCGTCCACTTTGCCTTCCTTCAGTTCGGCTTCGCGCTTCCGGTCGCCCGCTTCGGAGTTGGCTTTCCCGGTCAGCTTCGAGCCGTCCTGCTTGAACGTGAAGGTGTAGATCTGGTGCCCGATCTGTGACTCGAATTCGGATTTCCAGGTGCCGGTGATATCAGCCGCGAGGATAGACAACGGCAGGGCTGCGAGGGCCAGGAATATGGTTAAGGTTTTCATTTATGTAGATTGTTGTGACTCAAGATTCCGGTTCAAGCTGATTTACCAAATTCTAAACTCGCCGCCGCAATGCAGCAGCGCCATCAGGTAAAGCAATCCCTCATAATATCGCTCCAAACCGTCGGGCGTCGGGGTGTCCCACAGCTCTTCGACGAACTTCCTG
>JBLNFC010000705.1:0-6130 GCA_050263355.1 Acidobacteriota bacterium | reverse complement strand
CGCCGGGAAGACCGGCAGCGCTCAAACGATCAGCAACACGGCAAAGGCCCGTTTAGCTAATGGAAAAGCCAAGTTCAAAGATAACGGGTGGTTTGCCGGGGTCGCGCCTCGTCGCAACCCGGATATTGTGGTGTGCGCGCTGCTCGAGGAAGGTGAGCATGGATACTTGGCGGCGCGGGTAGTGTCACAGGTGATCAAGGCCTACGTCGAGAAGCAGCGCCAGATACCGACCAAGGTAGCGCGGACTGCCCCGGTGGAAGTGGGCGGCGTGTGGAGCGTTCCCGATGCGGCAGGCGACCCCAAGCTTCAGGCGGGACGGTTCTTCGTTGATATTCCGAAGAAGCCGTTGGTTATGGCCAGTGGTGCGCCTGGGATGAATTAGTGCCTCTGAACCTGAAGCCATGTTGGGTTTGACGATGGAATATAAGTTCTGGGTTTACATCGTGGCAAGCCGGACGGGCACGTTCTACGTCGGGATGACAAACAACATTGAACGCCGGGTGTCGGAGCACAAGAGTGGCGAGTCGAGGGATTCGCGCGCGAGTATGGATGCACCCGACTGGTGTACTACGAGAGCTTCGATGAGGTGCAGAAGGCAATCAATCGGGAGAAACAGCTGAAAGGATGGGTTCGCAGGAAGAAGATTGCACTGATTGAATCAATGAACCCGATGTGGGCAGACCTGGCTGAGAGATGGGGCGCCGAGATGGTGTTCGCAGGCGAGTCGATTAAGAGCCGGTGAGAATTCCCTGAGGCAGCATCGTCCGGGAGAAAGACGAGGGGTCCTTCGACTGCGCAGCCTTCTTCGCAAGCGAAGAACGCTGCTCCGCTCAGGATGACAGTCGTAAAGCAAGGCGGCGAGCGTGGCAGGCCAAAGATGCGAACCGAGCTGAGGAGTGAAGGGCTGACGACTAACGGCTAACGACTGACGACCAATGGCTGGCGATAACGGCTGACGACCAACGACTATTAACCGATGTCTCGCTATGTTTCATTCCGGGATTTTGATTGGCTGCTGTTGGGCTTTGTGCTGCTCATTTGCGGAGTGGGGGTCATGGAGATTTACAGCGCGACCCTGCACACAAAATTCGCGGGAGCGCATGTCAAACAGGTCTATTGGATTCTCGGGGGCCTGGTGGGCATGTTCATGCTCAGCCTGGTCAATTACCAGGCGATGCTGGAACATATTCACTGGTTTTGGATTGCATCGACCGCATCTCTGATCGCGGTACGCCTGTTTGGCGAGAAGTATCTGGGGGCGCGGCGCTGGATCAAGATGCCCGGGTTCCACTTCCAACCTTCGGAATGGGTGAAACTAATCCTGATTCTTGCGGTGGCGCGGTATTTCGCGGAAATGCGGCAAAAAGAACTGTCCTGGTCGGACTTCATCAAAGCCGGGCTGATTGTTGGGTTTCCGATGATATTGGTGCTGGTCCAGCCCGATCTGGGGACCTCTCTCACTTATTTACCTATTGCCGTCATGGGCTTGTTTCTGGGAGGCCTGAGGGCCAAGCAGGGGCTGGCAGTGTTGCTGTTGGCAGGTTTGACTCTCCCGGTGGGGTGGCACGTCCTGAAGCCCTACCAGAGGGACAGGTTGACCAGTTTCATGAACCCGGAAGCGGACAAGCAGGGCTCCGGGTATCAAGTGATTCAATCGCAAATAGCGGTAGGTTCTGGGGGGATCTGGGGTAAGGGAACGGCGAAAGGTAGCCAGACACATTTGGCGTACCTGCCGGTGCCGCAAACTGACTTCATTTTCGCGGCTTTTTCGGAAGAACATGGATTCGTAGGAGCTTTAGGCGTTCTGCTGCTATACTTTATTGTGCTGATGCGTCTGACGCAGAACGCGCAGACAGCGCCCGACCGCGCTGGTACGTTCGTCGTCATGGGAGTGGTAGCTGTGCTTAGCTTCCATATCCTGGTAAACGTCGGCATGGTGGTTGGCTTTATGCCAGTCACTGGAATACCCTTGCCGCTCATGAGTTATGGCGGGTCTTCCGTTTTGTTCATGTTTCTGGCGTTAGGAATCGTAATGAACATTCGTATGCGCCGGTTTGTGAACTGAGCTAAGCGGAAGAAAGGCAAGGACTTGCTGCGCCAGCCATGCGCAGCCCCAGACAAGATTACGATCGCCCTCGCGTAAAGAGGGCATTCACCGGCCAGGAAGAAGGGTGAAGGCCGGGCAGGATTGTGTAACGGCGCCACCAGGCGGGGTAACGGCCCCCTCACGAAGTGAGAGAGCGGTCACAGACCTGGTTCAAGCGCGAATGCGATAAGTGCATACGGACTCCAAGCTTGTACGAAGGGTTGTGTCCCGGGGCGGTGCCCCAGGAGCAGGCCGTCGTGTAACTCGAGCAGCATCCATCGCAGGACTCGATCCTACCTGTCCTTAGGCCCGTCTCGAAGTCCGGTGAGCTTTGCTTCCGAAGAGCGGAAGCAAACCCGGAGTCAGCATGACAAAAGAACTATTTGTGTCTTCCACCCCCCACGAGACCAAGGTGGGACTGGTGGAGGACGATCAGCTTGCAGAAGTTTTCATTGAACGCGAGAACGAGTACACACTCGCGGGGTCCATCTACAAAGGACGTGTGACACGCGTCCTTCCTGGCATGCAGTCAGCGTTCGTCGATATAGGGTTGGAACGCGACGCTTTCCTTTATGTCTCCGACTTCATGGAATTGGAAGACCATGACGAAGACCTCAGCGATGTTGTACCTGTGAGCCGTGGGATACAAGACCTGGCCTCTCCCGGGCAAAACCAATCGGCGACGACAACGGAAATTGCGGCAGCGCCTGCGGTATCCGCCGGACCGAGCTTTGTAATTGAATCGGAACCTCTCGAGGAAGAGGAGCCCAGTCAAACCGAGCCCACTCACGCAGAAACAGCCGAGCACTCGACAGCTGCGCCGGAGGAGGGAAACGCGCCGGCGCGTGAGCCTCGGGAATGGCGTGGACGCCGTCGTCGCAGGGGGCGCCGGGGCGAGAGAGGCTTACCGGAATCACGCTTCTCGCGACCAGCGCAGGACAATGCCCCAGCCATTCGATCGCCAGAGCGACCAGATCGGTCCACCCGGTCAGAGTATGGTCCGCCTCCCGGATACCAGCCGATCATTCTCCCCGGAGAATCCATCTCGAAATACCAGCGATTCCAGAATTCAGCGTCAGCTGCTGCGCCAAGCGGCGCCCCTTCAATGTCGCGTGAGGAACCTCAGTCGATGGCGGCGTCACAGGTGTTTGCGGATGATGAACCCATGTTTGCCAGCCCGCAGCCATTTTCGAGTGACGGTGCTGGAGCCGCTGCGGGGCACTCAGTAGCCGAGCCGGAGACTGGGCCTGCGGCTGAGAACGATCACTGGGATAGAGCGGAGCTTCGCGCAGCCTCTCAAACCTCGCCATTACGCCATGACCCGGCCGAAGAGCATTACGAGGAAATGCAGGTTATCGGCGATATCGGCGCTGATGAGGTGGACGCTCAAGAGGATGATTTTGAAGAGGTGGCCGAGGCACCAACTCAGGATTCAAAGCGTTCGCAAAATAACCCGTCAGAACCTGCTTTCGCCAGCCCGGGAACGATCGAAGAAGAGGAAATTGAAGAGGAGGAAGCGGATCTAGCGTCCTATGTTGAGGAAATTGAGCAAGATGCGCACTTCGAGGAACTCGAGGAAGAAACCCAGGCAGCCGAAGGCAACGGGCACCTTGAAGAGCATGCTCTAGCCGCATCAAGCGAGTCATCCTCGTCGGAAGCTCCCGCAGCGGCCGCAACTGAAGCGGCGTCGCCTGAAGATCAGGCCAGAGAAGCTGTCGAAGAAGAAGACGAAGAAGCCGAACTGGAAGAAGCCCAGGCTGAAGCGGAAGCCCTTCTGGACGCCGAAGCTCGTGGCAATGGTACGGTCGAGGCGCGTGCCGAGGTACGTGCGCCGTCGGGAAGTGCCGGCTATCAGCAGCGCGCACGGCGGCCGGGATTTGATCGCCGGGGACGGGGAGGACGGCGTGGTGGCGGTGGCGGTGCTCGTCGCTTCCGGCCTCGCCGGGACTTGCAGAATCAAGCAACGCCTCTGATTTCCGACCTACTCAAGGAAGGGCAGGAGATCCTGGTGCAAATCGCCAAAGAGCCGATCGGAAAAAAAGGCGCTCGCATTACCAGCCACATTGCCTTGCCGGGACGCTTCCTGGTGTACATGCCGACTGTGAACCATACGGGAGTGTCGAGGAAGATCGCCTCCGAGGAAGAGCGTCAGCGGCTGAAGCGGATCGTGCTCAGCGAGCGTGAGAACGGACACGGTGGCTTCATTGTGCGCACGGCGGCGCAAGGAGCTGCGGAAGAGGAGCTTCGCGCCGACATTCGATTTCTTAAGGGATTGTGGAATGAAATCAAGACCCGGGCGGAGAATGGTAAAGCTCCAGCTCTGATCTACCATGATCTTAACGTCGTAGAACGCGTCCTGCGCGACCAGGTTACGTCCGACTTCTCCCAAATCTGGGTCGACACCGAGCAGGAATATGAACGCATCGTGCGTTTTGCTAATCGCTTCCAGCCTGCGCTCGTGAGGCGAGTGAAGCTCTATAGCAAAGAGACGCCGCTATTCGAACAATTCGGGTTAAGCGAAGAAATCAACAAAGGGCTCAAATCGAAGGTCTGGCTTAAGAGCGGTGGGTATATCGTTATCAACCAGACGGAAGCCCTGGTCGCAATCGACATCAACACGGGTAAGTACGTTGGCAAAACCTCACGCCTGGAAGACACCATAGTGAAGACCAACGTGGATGCAATTCGCGAGATTGTCCGGCAGATCAGGTTAAGAGACCTGGGGGGGATTATCGTTATCGACTTCATCGACATGGATGAGCGCCGAAACCGGCAGAAGGTGATGCAGGCGTTGGAAGAAGCCCTTCGCAGTGATCGCGCCCCCTCGAAAGTCCTGCAATTCAATGATTTCGGTCTGGTGGCGATTACCCGTAAGCGGGTGAAACAGTCGCTCGAGAGAACGATAGGCACGCCATGCCCGTACTGCACGGCGACCGGGTACGTGAAATCCGTGACCACGGTGTGTAACGAGATCTACACGGAGATGAAGAAGATCTCAAAACATCTGGAACACAGCGATGTCATGTTGCGCGTGAACCCGGAAGTGGCAAAATCGTTGAAGACCAACAATGGAAAGTGGCTCATCGAAATGGAAGAGCTCACCTCGAAGAGCATCATCGTGAAATCCGATCCTGCTCTCCACCAGGAGCAGTTCGACATCAATTAGAATCACGTTACTGAGCAAATAAAAACGGCTGCCGTGAGGCAGCCGTTTTATCTTCCGCAACAAAGCCGGCAGGTTTTCCGGATTATGGCTGCGGTGGAGGTGGCGTCGTCTTGTCCTCAACCTTTTGGGCGCCCGACTTGGTTTTGTGGGCCGCTTTATGGGTTCCCTTCTTGGTAGTGTTCTTTACTTTATGGCCTGTCTTCTTCGTTGCTTCCTTGGTGGAATGGCCGGCGTCTTTGATGTCCTGGCCGGCGCCCTGATCCGACTGCCCGACAGCAAGCGTCAGTGACGTTGCCAAGAGCACTCCGACGAACACGATCTTGTGTGCAAGCATGCGCATTGATGTTTCTCCTCAGACTGCAGTACCACGTCAGACTGCGGTGCTACGTCCGCTTAGCAGGTTGATGATCAGCACGATCACCGCAATCACCAGCAGCAAGTGGATCAGACCGCCAGCGACGTGAAAACTAAAACCAAGTAACCACAGGACCAGCAGGATAACGAAAATCGTCCAAAGCATATCGAGCACCTCCGTTTGTCGACTCTTTCGATAGCAGACAAGCTCAACGAGTTGTTTTTCTACGGTGATTTTTGGTCCTGAATCGACAGAGTAGGGATAAGGATGTAGGGCACGGAGCGGAAATGCCCCGTGCGCCGGGCGGGAGTTTACCGGAGTTGCTGTAGGAACCGACGGGAGGACACGTAGAAAGTCTTTGCTAGTCGAAAACCACCGTCTTGTGGCCATAGAGTAGGACGCGGTTTTCGATATGCCAGCGCACGGCACGTGACAGAACTATCTTTTCCAAGTCACGGCCTTTCTGAATCAAGTCTTCCACGGCATCGCGATGAGAAATGCGAACAACATCCTGCTCAATGAT
>JBLNFC010000704.1:0-4124 GCA_050263355.1 Acidobacteriota bacterium | reverse complement strand
GGGCCGGGTGCCACACCCATGGGAACGGCGTCAAGACCGAGCGCATGCCGCGTTTTCCACGCCACGACGTGATCAGTACAAGACGTATCGCCACTGACCCCGAGGCCGCCCACCAGTTGTCCCTTGTTGCTGTAGAGCGGTAGACCGCCGCCAAACACGATGACACCTCCGATTGGTTTGCCCACCATAGGATCGTTTTGCTGTCCAAAATCCTGAGGGTTGCCGCTGTACGCTACGTTTGGATTGGGTGGACCAATAACACTGTAGAGTGATTGCCCCGGCTGCGCGGCAGAATAGACGTTTCCGGACGACATTGCGAAATCATTCGTACTGAAAGCGTTCGCCGTGCTCGCCTTCGTCGCTGAAATTACCCGGCTTCCGGGCCATTGCGCCCCGCGGTTGGGGCCGCTGAACACCACCGCGCAAACAATGCCATCGCGATTCACGACGGTTGCCCACTCCTGGTTGCCAAGCCCCCCATTCGCGTCCTTACCTTGCTTGACCACCTTGGTCAGTTCGGCTTTGAGCTTTCCATAATCCGGCACCTTGGAGCAATCGAGCGGATTCGGATTGTCAGTGGATTTTTGGCCGAACAGGGCAGTGCTGCAGAACAGAACAGCGAAACACAACCTGGCGAGGGCGCACTTCATGATGGCCTCCTGTCTAGCGATTGCATTCATGGCTCTCCGCGTAGCGTGTAAAGGTAGGCAGCGATGTCACGACTGTCCTGCTCATTGACATTCATGTCTGGCATAACGGTGTGGGGCTCGACTTGGCGGGGATGCTGGATCCATCTCATTAAGTTATCCGCCGTGTTAGGCAACTCCCCTGCGATGTACTGACGATTGCGAATTCCATTGAGAGGTGGACCGACCAGTCCGGCTGCCCCGGGTACACCAGAAATGGTGTGACACGCATTGCAACCGTATTTGCGGATAGCATCGTGACCCGCGCGTGCATCTCCTCCCGATGTCATGACGTACGCGGCATGCACCTCGCGCGAATTGGGACCGGAGCAGGAAACGAGTATGGCTATCGTCACCAGGCAAGCGCCAAGTTCCACAGTTCTCTTCACGCGCCACTCCTTGACGCACGAATCAACTCCGCTGTTCGCGTGTACTCCCAACGCTGCTGCGAATCCTGTAGCCACTTCACCAGTAAAACCAGGGCGATGATGGTCAGCAAGGTTCCCGCGGGAATCCACATGATGAGTCCGCCAATTTGCTGGTCTTCCAGCGCACTGATGTGCCATGCCGGCGCAGTTAAGAAATAAGGTGAGTACCAGGGACGGCTGGAAAATGTCAGCAGAGCTCCCAGGACGCTGGTGTGAATCGTGGTCGTGAATACGTAAAGAACAGCGACACCGTAGCCGAGCCGCCGGCCATGATTTTCGAGTAAAGTCCACCAGAAAAGCAGAGCTGTGCCGAGAAAACTGATGTGTTGGGCCGCGTGAATTGCGTCACTGCGAAGTGTGGCCGCAAACAAAGCTGGGGCATGCCAGAGCCAAAGTGCGGCCGCGTGTAGCAACCATGCTGTCAAAGGTGCCGAGACGGCGAACCACGTGCGCTTAACTGGCGTGGACCTCATGACGCCGGCAACGGCTTCGCGCGAACCACTTGGTAATGCCCAAAGGAAAGGCACGAGCGGTCTTCCTAAAACCAGCAACGGTGCCGCGACAAGCATCAGGATTTCGTGCTGTGTCATGTGAACCCAGAACAACTGCTCGCTGAGTTCATGAATGGGTGAATCAAGCGCAAGCAGCAATGCGCCCCAGCCCGCAACAAACGACAGAATCAACAGTCCGCGCGGCGCGGAGCCCTTTCGCTGCATTTTGAAGACGCCAACGAGGTACAGAACGCCAGTAGCGACGAGAGGCACAATGATGTAGGTTGGCCACGTCCAAGCCGCCCCGCCGAGCTTTCCGAGTTGGAGGTGCGCCGCCAACAATGCGGGTGTGCCCACGCCGACGGTTTGCAGCACGAGTTGAGTAATCAAGCTCATCAGTCACACGGGCTCAGGATGAACCGGGGAACAGCACCTGCAATCACCACCACGGCGAACGCCACGCTGAAGACAATTCCAAAAAGGACCTGGAAGTAAGCGCGATCCCAAGGCCGCGCCCCTTCTTCACTGACCTCGCGCGGCATTTTCTGGTGCTGCATAAATCCCGCTACGCCCCCGCTGACCGCTATCAGAAAACAAACTGCGGTGATCAGGTGCAGAAGGTAGTGATGCCCGGTCGAGCAGGAATGCTGAGTAAGGACATAGCTCAATGCCAAATCGAGG
The DNA here is from genome assembly GCA_050263355.1 of Acidobacteriota bacterium. GTDB lineage: Bacteria > Acidobacteriota > Terriglobia > Terriglobales > Acidobacteriaceae > Gp1-AA122. The sequence continues at coordinate 1,838 of JBLNFC010000704.1, read as the reverse complement.
CCCCAGGCGAGCGGCCCTGCGCAAAGCGACCACAACAGTAGTGGTGGCGTGTGTCCGGCTTCCACGATTTGCTGGTTCTCTGCCATGCAATTCCTTACAAAAACCGGGTGGTGCCGTAAATCACAAAGTCGCTCAGGATTGCGGTCACCACCACGAAATACCAATAGTCCGAGTTAATGCCGACATCGGCCAGCCGAGTGCCTTCCATTTTGTCGGTGAAACTTACGCATAAAATAACTACGGTTTCGATGAACTCGGTGATCAAGTGGCCCGTGTGAAGCCCGAGCAACGCCCATACCGTTGAGGCATACGCGTTTTCGTTCCAGCGGCAGTTCAGATTGGCAAGCTCGAATCCACGAACCACCATCGCGATCACAGCGACACCGGCTAACGCCAACAAGCCCCAGCGGATCTTAGTGCGATCACCGCTGGGTGCAACTCTCTGCGCATAACGAGCCGGCACAAGGCTCATCAGGAAAATGGCGCCGCTGGTGATTCCCCAACCCAATGTCGGTGGCAGGTTGCCCGGTGGCCAGCTGCTGGATCGTGTGCGCAAGTAAAAGTAGCTTGCGACGACCAGGGCGAACATCGTTCCTTCGATCATCATGTAGAGGAGATTCGCCAGCCACGTAGTGTTGGCTTTGCCGAACATCATCGTTGGCAGACCAGATACGTCGAGGACAGGCCTTTCTCTTATTGGATCCATCTCGCCTCCAAAGCAGGCTCAGGTACCCGGGGCGAAGGAGAGTGGCCGCGTGGCCATAACCATCCAATCAGGGTGATGACCACGGGAATTGCGCCGTAAGCAATGCCCCACGGACTGAAGATCGACCAGATGAACGCGATGGAAACGGCGATCGCGGTTAGGAATGGCCAGATACTTGGGCCCGGCAATTCGTCTCGATACTCAGGTTCCGAGTCAAGGGTATTGGTAACCAGCACTTCAGGAATATCCTCGCGAACGCCCCCTACAATGGGCTGATTCGGTTCCGCCTCCCACAACGCTTCACGACCATTCACGGTCGGGAGTTCGAGGAAGTTGTAGTGCGGCGGAGGTGATGGCGTAGCCCATTCCAGACTCCCCGCACCCCAGGGGTTCGGTCCTGCGAGTCGTCCAGTCGCTTTGCTCTGAAAGAAATTCGCAATAAAGACCAGGATTCCGGCGGTCATGAAAACTACGCCAATAGTTGCAAGCAGGTTTAGAGCGCCCCAGCGCATCTCCGGCGTGTAGGTGTAAACGCGCCGCGGCATGCCGTGCAAGCCGAGAAAATGCATAGTGAAGAACGTGAGATTGAATCCTACAAAGAACAGCCAAAAATGGATTTTACCCAGCCGATCATTCATCATTCGGCCCGTTATTTTAGGAATCCAAAAGTACATTCCACCAAACATGGGGAACAGCGCCCCGCCAATCAGGACGTAATGGAAATGGGCAACCACGAAGAAGGTATCGTGTACCTGCCAGTCGAGCGGAACAGATGCAAGCATCACTCCAGAGAGGCCACCGATGAGGAAGACAAAGAAGAAGCCGAAGATCCACAGCATGGGCAGCTTCAGTTGTAAACGGCCATGCCAGATCGTCGCCATCCAGCAATAGAACTGCACCGCGGTCGGAATGACGATCATCAGGCTGGCCGCGGTAAAGAAACTCGCGCTCATCTGCGGCAGCCCAGTGGCAAACATGTGGTGAACCCAGACACTGAATCCCAGAAAGCCGGTAGCCACTACCGACGTCACGATTGGCACGTATCCGAAGATGTGACGGCGCGCGAACACACCTACTACCGTCGAGACGATTGCCGTCGCCGGTAAGAAGATGATGTACACCTCGGGATGTC
>JBLNFC010000703.1:0-4749 GCA_050263355.1 Acidobacteriota bacterium | reverse complement strand
AAGAGAACGCCATAAGTGGCGGCTGGAACCGGGATAGCAGTCCCAAGAAGCGGAACCGAGGGGTTCGTCACGTTCAAAGGCAAGACGCTCGCCGCCGCCCCGCCGCATTCCGGACCACAATTCAAGACATATGCTGTGCTGCTATCGGTGCTGAAAGCACCCCAGATCGGATGGTCAAAACCGGAGGTCAAAGGAAGCGTTTGCCCAACTACCCAGTTTGGACTGCTGGTTGTGCCATTGTTGGTCAACGTAATCAGGGTGACCGTGTTCATGCTGTCGCTGAACACCAGTAGCTTCGTATTGTCGGGACTAAGGACAAGAAAGTGCGCACCCGGCACGGCAATGGGCGTGTTCAAAGCCGCCGTGCTTACGTTGAAGACCTCAACGGCCCCCGAAGGCTGGCCGAGAACAGGCGCGTTCGGCACGGCAGCAAAGCCAATTGTCCCGTCGGTGCTGATGGCCATGCTCTCCGTAAAGTCTGGGAGCGTAAGGTGACCTGCTTCGGTTTCCGATGAGTTGGTCACCACGTAGATTGCATTCGTGGAAGAGTCGAAAACCAGCGTACTCGCCTTATTCGCGGATACCTGCATGAGCGTAGGGCTGGGCCCGACGGTTACGCCGGGAGCCCTAACCAGACGGTCCAACGTTGCGTCTATGACGTCCAAACCTGCCGTAGCGCCCCCCACCGCCGACACGTTCTGCGAAACGAAGGCGCGGAATTTTACCCCCGACCCTGTGTTGTTGTTTTGATTGGGAGCCTTGTATCCACCACAGGCAACAAGCCCGGCCACCAAGGCCAGGGTAAACACACGCGACCAGACGGCTGTCTTCAAACTGCTTGCTCCTAAAATGATGTGCGATGGAGAGTTAGATGCGAAGTTAGCGATTATAGCAAAGCCAATTTCTGCCTGTGCGTGCGCATGCGGAGCGTGCCCGTGTTGGCCAAGACCTCTCCCCATCCTGTATTCTCGATGACCATGGCAGGCAATTTCATAGCCCAGATCAAGCGTTCCCCGCTACTGTGCGACGGCGCCATGGGAACGCTGCTTTATGCCAAGGGCATTTTCATCAACCGCTGTTACGACGAGTTGAACGTCTCCCAGCCTGACTTGATCCGCGCTGTTCATCATGAGTATCTGCAGGCTGGCGCGGACGTCATTGAAACCAACACCTTTGGCGCGAACTCGTTTCGCTTGGCCCGTCATAGCCTCGCCGACAAGGTGCACGACGTCAATGTTTCCGGTGCGCGTCTGGCGCGTGAAGCAGCGAAGAGCTTTGACGTCTGGGTCGCAGGCTCTGTAGGTCCTCTGGGCGTCCGTATTGAACCGTTGGGAAAGATCTCCCTGGAGGAAGCTCGCGAGGCTTTTCGCCGCCAGATTTCTGCCCTTGTCGAGGGCGGCGTCGACTTGGTCATCCTCGAGACATTCGGTTACGTAGAAGAACTTCACCAGGCGCTGTTGGCTGCCCGCGATGTGAAGCCCGATATGCCGGTAGTGGCTCAAGTCACCATAGACGAAGACGGTATCTGCCTCGATGGTTCTACTCCCGAGACCTTTACGCCAAGGCTGGAGCAGTGGGGAGTCGATGTTATCGGATGCAATTGCAGCGTCGGCCCGGTAGCCATGCTGGACGCAATTGAGCGCGTACGGGCGCTCACCACGCTTCCATTGTCGGCCCAGCCGAATGCCGGCATGCCGCGATCCGTGGAAGGCCGAAACATCTATCTCTGTTCACCCGAATACATGGCGAGCTACGCGCGCAAGTTCGTCGGCGCCGGTGTGCGCTTCGTAGGCGGATGCTGCGGAACTACGCCCGATCACATCCGAGTAATGAAATCCGCGCTGAGAGTCGGAGAAGCCCGTGCGCCGAGGGTTTCCTTGGCGAAGCCCGAGCCGACGCCTACCTCCAAGCCGACCGTCAACCTGGCCGATCGCTCGAACCTGGGACGCAAGTTGGCTGACGGCGATTTTGTCACCATGGTCGAGATCGTTCCTCCCAAAGGCATTGATATTCGCAAAGAGGTCGAAGGCGCTCGCTTCTTAAAGTCAGTAGGCGTTGACGCGATCAACATACCCGACAGCCCGCGTGCTTCCGCTCGCATGAGCAATCAGGCCCTATCTCTCTTGATTCAGAGAGATGTGGGCATCGAAGCCATCCTGCACTACACCTGTCGCGATCGCAACGTTTTGGGCATCCAGTCGGACTTACTGGGCGCAGCGGCGATGGGAATCAGGAACCTGATCTGCATCACCGGTGACCCTCCCAAGATGGGAAACTACCCGGATGCAACCGCGGTTTTCGACGTCGACGCGATCGGATTGGTAAACATCGTGCGCAATCTGAACCGCGGACTCGACCTTGGCGGGAACCCTCTGGGCACGGGCACCGCTTTCGTGATCGGGGTGGGTGCTAATCCGGGAGTCCCGAATCTGGATGAGGAGATTCGGCGATTCGAGTACAAGGTGGAGGCAGGTGCAGAGTACGCCGTAACCCAGCCCGTCTTCGATCTCGCGCTGCTGGAAAGCTTTTTGCGGCGGATTGAACATTGCCGTATCCCGGTCGTGGCGGGGATATGGCCTCTCGTAAGTGTACGAAATGCTGAGTTTATGAAGAACGAGTTGCGGGTTTCGGTACCCGAGTCCGTTTTGCAGCGCATGGCGGCTGCTGCTACACCCGAGGCGGCACGGGAAGAAGGCGTCATCATTGCGCGCGAGATGCTCAATGCCGCTCGTGCCATGGTGCAAGGGGCGCAGATCAGCGCTCCCCTGGGGCGATATACCTCTGCCGTCGACGTTCTGGAGGCGCTCGGATCGAAGAGCGCTCCCGCATAAACCGGACTGGCTTCCCGCTGACGACCCAACTGTCGATAGAGAAACGATTTAACGAAGAATTTACTTGAAATTCGGCACCTAAAAGGTGCATTAGAATGATTGCAGGAGTTTTTCCCGTTGCCCAAATTTGAAGATTGCCTTCAGCGGCTCGAGAAGATTGTTCAGGAACTGGAAAAAGGTGATGTGCCTCTGGAGAAATCGCTGACCTTGTTTGAAGAAGGCATGCAGCTGTCCAATTCCTGTCGCAAGGAACTGGAGGATGCCGAAGGCAAAGTAGAAATTCTGTTAAAGAGCAATGGGAAGCTTCGGGCCGAACCGTTCGAGCCCGTGACCGAAAAAGCGTCTATGCAAAAGTAGGCGCCCCGTGAAGGTCGTCGTAAGCTCATTGCTCTTCCACCGCTGGGCAACCGCCACAGCCTTAGCAGATAGCCGTGCACGACGGCTTCCGGGGGTTGTATGAAGCCTTTGAGCGTAGTCCTGCTGCAAACCGATGCAGGCACGGGCCGGGCCTTGGCCTCTTCTCTGTGTCATCACTTCCACGCGATATTCTCGGTGAAATCCGTTAAGGACCTGCGCGAAGCTATCTTGAAGCACCGCCCCGAAGTGGCAGTGGTCGATATGGAGGTAGCGCCCCTTTCGGAAGTGCAAGCGATCAGCCGCGAGTTCACCGGTATGTGCATCGTTTGTACTCACCGGCTTGCAGACGATCAGATGTGGACCGCGGCGCTGACCGCGGGCGCGACCGATGTCTGCCCCTCACGCGACACGCGAGCGATTGTGACTTCGACCTTGCGCTATAGTCCGAGCCGCGCGCGTTCAGTTGCCGCGTAGTTGATTCTGTTTTTGCCGAGGACGCCTGCGGGCGTCCTTTGTTGTTTCTTCCTCGTTTTCCATTTTGTCCTCCTGAGCGAAGCGCGTGGCGCGAGTCGAAGGACCTGCTTTCCCGCGTGCGGCTAGATCCCACTCAGACTTCAGCAAGCGCTCGAGCCAGCCTTGTTATACTCAGTCCCGCATGCTGAGGGAGATTCTTGCAGAAGGGCAGAAGCTCACCGACGCGGCGTTGGAACGCCTCATTCCGCCCGTTACCGAGCCCCCCGCTTCCATTCACCTGGCCATGCGGCATAGCGTGTTTGCCGGCGGCAAACGCATTCGTCCAATCTTGTGCATGGAAGCTGGTCGGATGATCGCGGGTTCCCTTCCGGATGGCATAGAGGAAGTGGGCGCCGCGCTGGAAATGCTGCATACCTATTCGTTAATCCACGACGATTTGCCTGCGCTCGACAACGATGACCTTCGCCGAGGACGACCCACGTGTCACAAGGCTTTTGGCGAAGCTCTAGCCATTCTCGCCGGCGACGCCCTCCAGACGCAGGCCTACCAAGTATTGTCTCGGGTCCATTGTTCGGCGGAAGCGCGCGTGCGGATGATCGAAGAGATTGCGCGCGGAACCGGGACAGTCGATGGCATGATCGGCGGCCAGGTCGTTGATCTCGAGGCAGAGCATTCCAAGCCGGACCTTGCCATGCTCGAATACATTCATCGCGCAAAGACAGCGGCCCTGATCACCGCAAGCGTGGTGAGCGGCGGAATGTATGCCGGTGCTGATCTGAAGTCTGTCGACAATTTGCGTTGTTTCGGCCGCAACATAGGTCTTGCTTTCCAGATTGTTGATGACGTGCTCGATATAACGCAAACCTCCGAGCAACTGGGAAAGACGGCGGGTAAGGATGTCTCAGCAGAAAAGGTCACGTATCCTGCGCTGTTCGGCGTGGATGAATCACTCAAGAAGACGGATGCCCTGGTGAACAACGCACTATCAAGTCTCGACAGTTTCGCCCAGCGTGCCGAGACATTGAAGGCCATTGCGCGATTTCTAGTCGAGCGAAAGAAATAGTCGCGCGCGAAACCTGGGAGTCTG
>JBLNFC010000702.1:0-3782 GCA_050263355.1 Acidobacteriota bacterium | reverse complement strand
ACCCCTTTCTCTTTGCCTGCGCCAGACGAGGAGTAAACATCAGCAATGGCCCAAGGATGGCCAGTACGAAAAAGACCACGAAGCCGGCGATCTGTACTTTGAACGATATCAGGCTTTGCCCTCTGTAAAGGACTCTCTCGGCGACGACACCTGCCAGCATCGCACCTTGCGCAAACAAAATGGGCCCGAAGGCATAGGCGCTCTTGCCCAGAAAAGCGAGTCCGGCGGCGCGGTCGGGGTGAGTTGGAATGAGATGCAGGTCAATCCTAGAGACCTGCCACAAAAAGCGAAACCAGATGAAGATTCTCAGGTACCAACGAAAGAGGATGAACCGCAAAATTGGAATGCTGACAAACACATACCAAAAACCGGCGGCGGTCAGATGCCAAGGGCTGCCCGGAGTGCCATACCACGTCGCGCTGACTATCGAAGGCCGCTCGTTCCATAGCCATAGGCTAAGAGGATAAAGGAATATCAAGATCCCGAGCTCGACGGCAACGGAGTCGCGCAGCCTGACAGCCGAATTGACGGCATTGTGAAAGCGCGGCAGATCGTTAGGCAGAACGATCCCACGCTCGACAAAGCGACGAACGACGGGCCGCAGGCGGGAATGGACGATCAGCTCCGCCGCCACAAGGATGGGCAAGGCAAGCAGGAATCGAGTGTGCACCTCGACGTCGTGGAAAAAAGCTAGCCGACCCGCCTCCCCAACCGAGGGATTCACGGCGGCAAGAATTAGCAGTGGAATCCAGGCGAGAAAGGTGATCACGAGCAATCGTCGATGGAGAAGTTGTAGGCCATCTCCGGCGAGGTGCGATTTCCGAAAGAACTGGAATATCGGGCCACCCAGCACGAGAGAGAAATCGGTCGGCTCCTGGAGCACTTCGGGACCGCTTAACGCGCGAGAGCGCTCGGCGAGCATGGGATTTTCCTGTGTCGATGCCACACTATGTCCCTGAGCGCGGAACTGACGCCAGTGATCCCGAAAACTTACCGCCGTCGGATCCAAACTCCTTGTTCATGATCTCTCTCACATCGTGAGACACAACTGTCATTTTTGGCAGTAGTTGTTCAGACTGCAAACCTTAGCATGGAAATTGCAACACAAATGCCTTCGCTCCAACCAACGTATGATGCCGCCCCGCAGAGTCTCAATTGAGCGCACCCAGGACAGAGAGCGGAGACTGCCGACCACTGCTCTCAGACCAGTTAGCGCGACGGTGGTGCTTTCGCTGTTGTTGGTGTGCCGATCGGAACGGAAATTTGCGAAACAGGCTGATTTCCTGCACTTTACGCAAGCTATTGAAAAGAATTGAGGAAAGCCAATGAAGCCGCCCAAAAGCATACCAATCGACTATGCGGAAACTACTGAACAGAAGCGCCTGAACCAGACGCGTGAGACTGGCATTCCCTGGAAAAAGTGGGGACCCTACCTCAGCGAACGACAATGGGGCACGGTTCGAGAAGACTACAGCCATGATGGAAACGCATGGGACTACTTCACTCACGACCAATCTCGTTCGCGAGCGTACCGCTGGGGTGAAGATGGCCTGGCCGGCATCTCGGATGACAAGCAGCGGCTCTGCTTCGCTATTGCCCTATGGAATGGCCGCGACCCGATCCTAAAGGAGCGCCTGTTCGGACTAACCAACAGCGAGGGTAATCATGGAGAAGATGTAAAGGAATACTACTTTTACCTCGACAGCACACCAACGCATTCATACATGAAGTACTTGTACAAATATCCTCAGGCCGTATTTCCGTATAACAACCTGGTAGAGACGAATCGCCGGCGATCGCGCGAAGAATTCGAGTACGAACTACTCGACACTGGGGTGTTTGATGAAGATCGGTACTTCGATGTGTTTGTCGAATACGCCAAGGCAGATCCTGAAGACATACTGATTACGATCACTGTTCACAACCGCGGTCCCGAAGCAGCAACGCTTTGTTTACTTCCAACACTCTGGTTTCGCAACACATGGTCGTGGGTAAAGGAGGAGACCAGACCCGTTTTGCGTGAAGGCAAGGATGCGAGCATCGTCGCTTCAGATTCTAAGTTAGGCGATCGCACGCTCCAATGCGAAGGCAATCCGGAGTTGCTATTTACCGAAAACGAGACCAATACAGCTCGGCTTTGGGGACAGACGAACGCTTCTCCCTACGTGAAAGACGCATTTCACAACTACCTCGTCTCCAACAAAGAAGATGCTGTCAATCCTGCGAAAATGGGCACGAAAGCTGCCGCGCTCTACCGGCTTAATATACTCGCAGGTGGTAGCCAGATTGTTCGGTTGAGATTAAGTGCTCAGCCGTCGGACGAACCATTCAGAAACTTTGACCAGATCTTTGCGTCGCGCTTTGCGGAAGCTAATGAATTCTATGATCGCGTCACTCCGCGTTCATTGAGCGAGGACGAACGGCGTGTACACCGGCAGGCTGTGGCCGGGATGCTCTGGAGCAAGCAATACTACTACTTCGATTTGGACAAGTGGCTGCAGGAGCATAAAGCTCATCCTCTGGTCGGGGAGAATGCTCGCAATATCCGGAATGCCGAATGGTTCCACATGCTGAACAGCGACATCATCTCCATGCCAGACAAATGGGAATATCCTTGGTACGCGGCCTGGGATTTGGCCTTTCACACGCTAGCTCTTTCCCTCGTGGATTTTGACTTCGCTAAAGACCAGCTTCTTCTGATGCTACGAAATCTCTACGCTCACCCGAATGGCCAAATTCCAGCCTACGAGTGGAATTTCAGCGATGTGAATCCGCCGGTGCATGCCTGGGCGACACTGTTTCTTTACAACATTGAGAAAGAACTGGGCCGGTCCGATCTCCGCTTCCTTGAGCGTTCATTCCAAGGACTTATGCAAAACTTCAATTGGTGGATCAATAGAAAGGATCCACAAGGAAAAAACGTTTTCGCAGGTGGATTCTTGGGGTTGGACAATATTGGCGTGTTCGACCGTAGTGCTCACCTTCCCACAGGTGGACACCTCGACCAAGCGGACGGCACGGCATGGATGGCATTTTACTGCCAGAACATGCTGGAAATGGCGCTCATCCTCACTGAATACGACACAATGTACGAGGATATCGCCTTCCGGTTCCTTCAGCATTTCCTCTGGATCACGTACGCAATGGATCGGATTGGCGACAACCACGATGAAATGTGGGACAGCACCGATGGGTTCTTCTATGACCTGCTTCGTCTTCCGAATGGCGATGCCATGCGGCTCAAGGTACGATCCATGGTGGGGTTGCTGCCGCTCTGCGCGTCCACGGTGCTAAAGCCAAATTCCCTTATGACCAGCCATCCGCGCCTGACGGAACTAGTCGATCTTTTCAAGCAACGACATCCCGACTTGCTGAAGCATATCGCTCCCGCAGATGGCAAGTTTATTGGATACGCGAATCGTAGGCTGATGTCAGTTTGCAATAAGGAAAAAATCGAGCGGATATTGCGTTACATGCTGGACGAAAACGAATTCTTCGGCCCGTATGGCATACGATCTTTGTCACATCATCACCTGGAACACCCGTTTGTCTTCCACCTGGAAGGTCAAGAATTCAAGGTTCAATATCTGCCTGCAGAATCGAACACAGGTATGTTCGGCGGCAACTCTAATTGGCGTGGCCCGGTATGGATGCCAGTGAATGGTTTGTTGCTACGCGCGCTGCTGAACCTCTATCAGTTCTACGGCGATGACTTCAAGGTTGAGTGTCCCACCGGCTCGGGAAAGTACATGACAATGTTTGAGGTGGCAAAAGAACTTGCT
>JBLNFC010000701.1:0-4798 GCA_050263355.1 Acidobacteriota bacterium | reverse complement strand
CTTCCGCGAAGGTTTTTCCGGTGACAGTGAGAGTCCCGCCATCGACATGCTTTCCGTCGAGGAGTCGCTTCGCAATGACGGGAATTCCGCCTGCTTTGTCGACATCAGCTGCAACAAATCTGCCGGCGGGTTTGAGATCAGCAAGCAGCGGAGTCCGTTCGCTCACCGTCTGGAAATCATCGATCGCCAAAGGCACCTCGGATTCGCGCGCAATGGCCAGCAGGTGCAGCACGGCATTGGTCGATCCACCCGTGCAGGCGACACCTGCGATAGCATTCTCGAATGCTGCTCGGGTCAGGATATCGCGCGGGCGAATTCCGTTCTTGAGCGCATTGAGAACGATTTCCCCGCAGCGGAATGCAACGTCGTCTTTGCGCGCATCCATCGCGGGTACACCGTTGAATCCCATCGGTGAAAGGCCAATAAGTTCCATGACGGTCGACATGGTGTTAGCCGTGTATTGCCCACCGCAGGCTCCCGCTCCCGGACAAGCGACATTCTCAAGGTCACGAAGATCGTTGTCGCTCATCTTCCCCGCCGCGTTCGCACCGACCGCCTCGAAGACGTCCTGAATGGTCACATCTTTACCACGAAAGCTGCCGGCTGCGATCGTCCCGCCATAGAGCACGAGGCCAGGAATGTTTAGCCGGGTGAGCGCCATAGCTGCCGCAGGAATCGTCTTATCGCAGCCCACGACGCACACCAAGGCGTCGAACATCTGTCCGCGACAGACGAGTTCAATCGAATCAGCAATGATTTCGCGACTCACGAGTGATGCGCGCATCCCCTCCGTGCCCATGGTCTCCCCGTCGCTGATGGCGATGGTGTTGAACTCCATGGGAGTGCCGCCCGCTGCGCGAATGCCTTCTTTCACCTTGGCCGAGAGCCGTCGCAGAGGAAAATTGCACGGCATGGTTTCGATCCAGGTGTTCGCGACCCCGATCAATGGTTTGCTGAGGTCCGCGTCAGAGAAGCCGATTGATTTGAACATTGCGCGTGCCGGTGCCCGGTCGCGCCCGTCCGTGATACCGCGGCTGCGATGCTTAAGATCCATAGCAGTAGTGTACGAAAACGCGATGCTAGAAAGAGCCTGAGGAGAAATTCCGCTTGTGTTGTGTACCGCGCACAGTCCACCCTCGAAGTTTTCGGAAGTAGGTTGGAAGAGCGGGCCCTTAGGATGCGAAGCCTATTCACAAATGTGGCTGCGGCGCGGTGCTTCCTTATGCCAGCGCGCCCGAAGCGGCTTCTCGGGCCGCTACGGCAGGACTTGGTGGATGCGGCGCAATAGCCCACGCGCCGCTATTCTCTGCGATATCCTTAGCCGGCGCGCCTGCGCGTACGTCAACCACATCTACCACCGCGTGCCAGTCTCGCGAAAGCTGTGCCACCTGCCTGGGATTGACGTCGAGCAGCAGAGTAACTTTGTGCGCGTGCTCGAGTGGCTCAGCCTGGACGTAAGGCATGTCGATGCCGCGACGCGAAATCGCGTTCAGAATCCGCATTAAAGTTCCCTGCGTATTGCGATAGTGGATGTGAAAGACTTGCATGGCCCTTTCCTCTTCTGCGCGACGAATCCGCGCGCTTATTCCTCTTCCAACAGCATCTCCGAAAGCGCGGCGCCTGCCGGAACCATCGGATACACGTTGGCCTCCGGAGGGCACTCAAACACCAACAACTCCGGATTGGCCGACGCCAGAAAATTCTTGATCGTGCTGCCAGTTTCTTCGTTGAGATCAGGATCCATCACCGCGTCGATGCGGATCCGGCGACTATTGATTCCATACGCATAGCCGATAGCCACGAAGTTCGGGTTATCGCTCATATCGGTCTCTGCATAATTACGGTTGTAGAACAACTGTTGCCACTGCCGCACCATCCCGAGATATTTGTTGTCGATGATCACTAGCTTGACCGGCAGATTCAGGCGCTTCACTGTTGCCAGTTCCTGGATGTTCATCTGGAAGCCACCGTCGCCAGAGATGCACAATACCGTTGTTTCAGGATTCGCCAACTGCGCGCCGATCGCCGCCGGGAGAGCAAAACCCATCGCGCCTAAGCCCCCCGATGTCATGAAACCTCGTGGCGATCCTGAACGGTAGCGCTGCGCCGCCCACATCTGGTGCTGGCCAACGTCGGTGATCACGATGTGGTTTTCGGGGAGGTATCGGAACAGCTCGTCAATGAACCGAATCGTGGGCTCTGCCAGTCCTTTCGAATCCAGTTCCGCCCGCTCCGGCCCACACGCAACCGAACGCCACTCGTTCCAGCTGGGTAGGGAAGCATGCTTAAGTTCGCTATGGAAAAGAGGAATAGTCTCAGCCAGATCGCCAATCACCGGCAGGTCGCACGCGCGTACGCGGTCCAGCTGCGCAGGATCGATTTCGAAGTGAACAATGCGGGCGTGCGGAGCAAAACGACTGGGCTCGCCGGTGACGCGATCGTCCAGCCGGGCCCCGAATACCAGCAGCAGATCCGTCTCGTTCAGTGCCGTGTTAGCTGCCCGTGTGCCATGCATGCCAACCATGCCCAGGTAGTACGGTTTTGCTGGACTTACCGCTCCGAGGCCGTGCACCGTTGCGAAGGTCGGAACCTGCAGGTGGTCTAGCAGCCGTCGCAAATCGATGGTTGCTCCAGAAAGCTTCACTCCCGCTCCGACCAACGCTACTGGCTTCTTTGCCTGTTGGAGTAGTGCGATGAGGTTGTCGCAAAAAGTGGAATCAGTGGCTACGTCCGCCGGCTTCGGATGCGGATGGAACTTCACCGCACCTCGGAACTCGGTCGATGCCTTGAGCAGATCTACGGGCAAATCGACCATCACCGGACCGGGCCTGCCACTTCGAGCCCAGTAAAAAGCTTCGGCGATAAGCGCGGGAATCTCCTCAATGGTACGGACCAGACGGCTCCACTTCGTCAATGACAGCGTCATTCCGAAGACATCGGTTTCCTGAAACGCATCTGTGCCGATGAGAGGGCTACGAACCTGTCCCGTGATGCACACCAGGGGCACCGAATCCATCTTTGCGTCGGCGATTCCGGTGACGAGATTCGTTGCGCCTGGGCCGCTCGTGGCAATCGCAACCCCAACTTTCCCAGTGGAGCGCGCATATCCCTCAGCGGCAAATACGGCACCCTGCTCATGACGGGTTAGAATGTGGCGCACGCCACTGCCATCAAGAGCGTCGTAGAGCGGCATTATTGCGCCACCGGGGTACCCGAAGACCAGATCTACTCCCTCGGCCCGCAAACACTGCAAAACGATTTCGGCACCCTTACGCATTCACCACTTCCGCCTTGGGAGCCTGAGTGCTCTGAGCCGCTGTTTTCTTGCTTTCGGCGGGCAGCCACGACATCATGGCGCGCAACCGGGCGCCCACTTCCTCAATCTGGTGCTGCTTTTCTTTCTCGCGTAGCGCCGCGAAGTTTTTTCCACCCTTCCTATTTTCTTCAATCCATTCCTTCGCGAAGGTGCCATCCTGAATTCGCGCCAGAACGTCCTTCATCGCCGCTCGGGTGGTGTCGCCAACTACCTTTTCGCCACGCGTCAGGTCGCCGTACTCCGCGGTGTTGGAGATGGAATAGCGCATCCGGCTCAGTCCGCCTTCGTAGATCAGGTCGACGATCAGCTTCATCTCGTGCAGGCATTCGAAGTACGCGATTTCGGGCTGGTAGCCCGCGTCAACGAGGGTCTCAAAGCCCTTCTTGATCAGCGAAGTCAGACCACCGCAAAGCACCGACTGCTCGCCGAACAAGTCAGTTTCGGTCTCTTCCTTGAAGCTGGTTTCCAGAACTCCTGCTCGGGTTGATCCAATTCCGTGTGCGTAGGCCAGACCTGACTCGTGCGCTCGTCCGGTTGCGTCCTGGTAAATTGCGAGCAGGGAAGGCACGCCTTTTCCTTCCTTGTAAACGCGTCGCAGCAGGTGGCCAGGGCTCTTCGGGGCAATCATCACGACATCAACGTCGGTTGGAGGAACGATGGCTTTGAAATGGATGCTGAAGCCATGCGAGAAACCGAGGGTTTTGCCCGGATGCAGGAACGGTTTGACTGCTGACTCGTAAAGCTCGGCCTGCGTTTCGTCGGGCGTAAGGATATGGATCCAGTCGGCGCGCTTAGAGGCTTCCGAAGGACTGACGACCACCATCCCGTCCTGCCTCGCCTGCTGGGCCGAGCCGCGGTCAGGATCAAGGCCGACAATCACCTTGTATCCGCTGTCACGCAGGTTCTGCGCTTGCGCATGGCCCTGGCTTCCGTAGCCGAGGATTGCAATGGTTTTGCTCTTCAGAGCATTGGGGCTGGCGTCGTGCTCATAGAAAACTTTGGCGGCCACTGGCTGTCTCCTGGATTGACCTTATGCAACAAACCGACCGGTCGGTCGGTTCCGAATATCCTATGATTTTCGGGTTGGCATGTCAACGGTAAAAACCCTGCTCGATTCCGTCAAACGCAAAAACCTGATGTGAAGCATCGAAGAACGTACGCGTGCATGCACGCCGCAGGTGTCGACCAGGAATCATGATGTTAACCGGCGTAAACACGCCATTTCCGTTCGGATTGGCTCATACCTGTGTGATTCCCTTGTGCCTCCACCCCCTAATACGAGCGCCAGGAAATCTCACCATGAGATTTCTTGTTACTTTCGTCATCTCATTCTGAGCCTGATCACACTTCTCATCTTTGTCGACTACTAGATTGGTTGCGCTCACCAGGTCTCAAACATCCAGCTTCTTCCCCAGGGGAGCCTCAATTGGAAATCGACGGAGTGCATGCCGTGATTGTCTGGCTCAAAGGCCAGCCTATTGC
>JBLNFC010000700.1:0-3289 GCA_050263355.1 Acidobacteriota bacterium | reverse complement strand
GGATATAAACATTCTTGTCGTCCTGCGCCAAACGCTGCAGCACCGCGCGCACGCTGCTGTCGGCACGCACCGGTTCCAGCAGTTGCAAAGCCCGCGTCCGCACGCCGGCGTTGGAATCGTTCATCAACGCTTCCAGCAATGTGTCACGAACCCGGACGTCGTCTTTCACATAAGAACTCAGGCCTTCCAGGGCCTTCAACCGCACTCCGGGATTCGAATCGTAGCGCAGCGCATAAAGCAGCGCTTCGCGTACACGCGTGTCATCCGGCTTCTGTGTTAACAGGTCGACCGAATCCATACGCACGCCCGAGTTGTAATTGTTACGGGCTGCGAATAGCAGAAGCTGCTGGATTCTCTGATCGTTAATCGATCCTTCGGTCTGCTGGGTGGTCGTGGCGTCGTACTTGATGCTGACTTTGTCGCTGCCCGGTTCCTGAATGATGGATCGGATTCCGCTGATGCTGGCTTGGGCTGGAGAGCTGGAGGGAGTGCTTTCGGCCATCTGAGGAGTGCTGGAGGATCGACTACCAACGATCGAGTACATGGTCCCAATTCCCGCCGCGAACCCCACAATCAGAAGCGCGGCTGACAAAGCGGGCGAGAAGCGCATCTGCCGCAACCACGCCCAGGGATCGAACGTGAGCTTCTGCCACAATCCACCCTGTTCCGTGGTCTCCAAAGCCTCCTGCAGCCGCATACGTGATGCGGTTAGCAGGTTCGGCGTCGGCTCTTCCACCGGCAGGGAGGAAAGCGTTGCGTGGAACACGCGCGTTGCCTTGAGCTCACCCGCACAATCACCACAGCGAGCCACATGCTGCTCGAGTTCATAACGGGCATCATCGGGCAGCTCGTTGTAGACAAACAGGAGAATGTTCTCCCTGACCCATTCGCACTTCATAGTTGCACCCCCGCATCGGGGAAAGCCTTTCCTGAAATCGCTTCACAGAAACTCATCGCATATCTCCCAGCGCGCCGCGCAGCTTCTGGGTAGCGCGAAACAATGTATTCTTCGCCGTCTCTTCCGTGGTGTTCAAAATTTCACCCACTGTGCGCAGCTTCAATCCTTGGTAGTGCTTCAACTCAAAAACCATGCGCTCACGCGGAGTGAGCTTTTCCAGGGCACGGTTGATCCGCCCGCCCAGTTCGCGCCGCATCAAGTCGCGCTCCGGATTTGCCGCAGCCCGCCCATCCGGCACCTGGCTTAGGACGTCGTACTCTTCACCTTCCGAATCCTTGGCTACCGGCGCGTCTTCCTTCCGCACCTGGCGCTTGCGCAACTGGTCGAGGCACAGGTTGGTCACGATCCTGTAAATCCAGGTATAAAACGTGCACTCAAACCGGAAATTTCCGATGCTCTTGTACGCCTTCAGAAACGCGTCCTGGTAGACGTCCTGGGCGTCCGACTCCGAACCAGTCAGATGAAGCGCCAGACGAAGCACGGCCTGGTCGTAGTGCCGTACCAGTTCTTCGAAGGCTGCGCGATTGCCGCGTTGCGCTTCGCGTACCAGAGTCGTGTCGTCGATTCGGCCTGTCGTGTGCCCAGCCATGTGGCCCCGCGTCGTGGGGTCCTGGGTTCCACTGCCACTCATCGCCCGGCTGCTATGGGAGCCGGAGTTCGAACATCCGCCTAGCGGTAATGTCCAAGCATCGGCCGGCATGGTATTCAGTCAACCTGTCCTCAGCAAACCGGATGCCTGCCTGTGGTTTGCATAGTTTTGGACGTGGCAGTTCCAGAACCGTGAGCAAGATTATAGAGGTTTGTACCTGATTTTAGAGCTACTAAACAATTGGTAGAGAGTAGGTTACGGGCACAACGCCCGAATGCGGACCTATTCGCACCGCAAACGCTGCATTTGTGGTAATTCTGCCACAGTGGGAGAGAACAGCGGGTGCAAGCACGATACACCCGTTGTGACAGGATGATGTGTCAACCACCAGCGCTCGCAGCAATTCAGCTACTCACAGGTAGCTCAGCCAGGTCCAGTCCCGGTGCCGGCTCCGGAGTTCCATAAACCATCGGCACGGCAGGTAGAGAATGGCCACCGCCAAAATCCACATCGCATAAATGAATGGCAGACCGTGTCCATAACCCAAAGGCCGCTGCGCGTGGTCGGCGATGATTGTGCCATGCCAGACCGGCTGGTCAAACGCTAAGGAGGCCACGATCGCGATCACATGAATCACGTAGATGTGCAGAACATAGTAGAACAGCGGTACTCGCCCAAACACCATCAGAACTCGACCGAGCCCACGTGTCGCTTTAACCCCATCCAGCAAGCCCAGCACGATCAGTGAGGGACCAAGTGTCATTAGCAAATAGTCGAGGGAAGGCGGGTACTTCAGCGTGTTAAAGAACGAGATCACAGTTAGCGAAAGCGTTGGCTGCACACTCCATGGCCCCGCCGAGCGTGGGTATCCGAACGGCAACCCGGCGATGCCATTTCCATAAAGATTGATCCCGCGAAGTATGAAGAACAGCGCTGTCGCCGAGATCCCGATGGTCAGAATCCATTTGCGATGATCAGGCCGAAGCAGCAGGCTGCCAAATGCAAAACCCGCCGCCATGACCCCCACCCATGGAATCAATACGTACCTCGCAGAAAACGAAAAATGAGCAGTGATCGGAATCGAGCCAGGCGTGTGCAGCAGCATCCACAACCAGTCGAAGCTCCCGAATGAAGCTGGATTGATGCGGTCAAGAAGATTGTGACCTGCAATCATGCCCAATCCCACCACGGCGATCCAGCGCAGCGGAAGCCACACGATTACTGCCATGGCAACCATGCTCCAAGCCAATCCCCAGATCACACCTGCATGCGCCCACGGCACAAAACCCCATGCAAAGTCCACCACTGTTAGTTCGAGCAACACAAGCCATAAACCGCGAGAGACGAAAAACCCGGAAACTTGCTGTAGTGACTTCCCGCGGCGTGTGGAAAGGAACGCACCGGTCCCCGCCAGGAAAGCAAACACGGGTGCGCAGTAATGAGTTATAAATCGCGTGAAGAAAAGCGCGCCGTTCGTGTGTGCCAGATCCTCAGGCGCGGTCCACACCGAGGTCAGAAAGTCCCGCGTGTGATCGAGCGCCATAATGACCATGACCAGTCCACGCAACACATCGACGGAAACCAGGCGAGGAGCTTGTGCGGGACGAAAAGAAGTTGTTGTGTGGACGGCTGTAATGGCCGGTGAAGTCGCAACGGTTACCATGCGGCCGGCTCCACATTCAGCTCAATGATTGCTGTCATCCTGGCATCGTACGGCCTCCAGCAGCTCTGGATATCAACAC
>JBLNFC010000699.1:0-5867 GCA_050263355.1 Acidobacteriota bacterium | reverse complement strand
ATTGCACTCCTTGCGGCAATATAAATTTCTGCTCTGCACACTGCTTCCGTTGCACGTCAATTGAAGTGTGCATTGTGCTTAGGACGCCGGCTCCCCTGCAGGGGCCTCGATAAGCGGACGCAGTACGTCAGAGATAGAACACCAGTGTATTTGCAGCTACGCCATCCAGTTACCTACTAGTCTAAACGTTCCGTTCAAGACTGTAAAAGCACAGAGGTTGGTTGCAAACCAATAAGGAATCTCGCGGTAGTCTTTGATTTGGAATGCGGCAAGGTCAGCATCTTTTCCGGGCTGGATGGTTCCCTTTTTCGATCCCAGTTCCAGAGCGTGTGCTCCGTTGATCGTTGCCGCTGCGATTGCCTCTGCCGGCGACATTTTCATGTGCGTGCACGCCAACGAAAGAACAAATGGCATGCTGCTGGTTGGAGAGCTTCCCGGATTAAAGTCGGTTGCCAATGCGACGGGAACGCCAGAATCAATGAGTTTCCGTGCCGGAGGGTAGTTCTGCAAGCCAAGGAAATAATTGGCTCCTGGAACTAAAGTGGCCACCGTGTTCAGAGCCGCCATTCGAGTGATGTCCTCGTCCGAGACGTGGTCCATGTGGTCGACGGACGACGGCTTGTACTGCAGCAATGCATCGAGCGCGCACGGGCCCAGTTGGCATACGTGCGCCCGGGTCCCGAGGCCATGTTTGCGTGCAGCCTGAAAGATTTGTTGCGTCTCCTCGATCGTGAATGCCCCTCGTTCGGTAAATACGTCGACGTAGGCGGCTAAGTTCCGTCGAGCAGCTGCGGGTAGCATCTTCGTACAGACGGCTTCAACATACATTCGTGAGCGGCCTTTATATTCCGGAGGGACAACATGGGCAGCCAGTAATGTAGGTACTAGCGTTCCAGGCCATTTTTGGCTGGCAGCACGTATTGCTTCCAACGACTTCAGTTCGGCTTCGGCGGTGAGACCGTAGCCAGACTTAGCTTCCACGGTGCTGGTTCCCTGGTCGGCCATCTGGTTCAGCGCACGCACAACGTGACTCGTGAGCGCCGTCCTGGTCGCGTCACGAACTCCTTGCAGGCTGGAGCGAATACCGCCTCCGGCTTCGGCAATTTCTTCGTAAGTGGCACCTGAAATACGTTTTTCGAAATCAATCAGCCGGGGAGTAACAAAGACAGGGTGTGTATGCGAATCGACAAAGCCGGGCAACACCACGTGCCCGGAACAATCCACTTCTTTCACTCTCTTGCGATTTCTCTTCAGCCAGGGATCACGCAGGGCATCTTTGGTGGTCCCGACAGAAACGATTTTTCCGCCGAGACACAGGACGGCACCATTCTCGATAATGCCGAGATCGCTTAGATCGCGACCGCGTCTCGGACCAGGTTTACCGGATAGTGAACGAAGGGTTAGGAGTTGGCCAATGTTAATCAGAAGAAGGGGCTTTGACGGCGATGATGTTCGGGGCGCCCTCAAAGCACGACTTATGTTTTTCAGACACTTGTCTCCGAAACGCTAGAGGTCTGCGAAGAATCGATTACCGGTCAGTAGCAACTGACTTCATCGGAACCTTGACGCCAGCGCGGCTTGCAAATTCAGCAGCCTCCGAGTAACCCGCGTCGACATGGCGGACAATGCCCATGCCTGGATCGGTCGTCAGCACGCGCTCAATGCGCTTGGCCATCATATCGGTTCCGTCCGCAACTGTGACCTGTCCGGCGTGAAGCGAGTATCCAATTCCTACACCGCCGCCGTTGTGAATCGATACCCAGGAAGCGCCCGCTGCAGTATTGAGCATGGCGTTGAGCAGCGGCCAATCCGCCACGGCATCGCTTCCGTCTTTCATGCTTTCCGTTTCACGATAGGGCGAAGCCACGGATCCGCAATCGAGGTGATCGCGACCGATCACAATAGGCGCTTTGATTTTTCCCTTCTTCACAAGGTCGTTCATCGCGAGACCGAACTGCGCACGCTCACCATAGCCAAGCCAGCAGATTCGAGCCGGAAGGCCTTGGAACTTGATGCGCTTTTTCGCAAGATCGATCCAGCGCTTTAGGATGCGGTTCTCGGGAAACAATTGAAGGATCAAATCATCGGTGACATGAATATCGGAAGCTTCGCCCGATAGCGCCACCCAGCGAAACGGACCTCGCCCTTCGCAGAATAACGGGCGTATGTACGCGGGAACAAATCCCGGAAAGTCATAGGCGTTCTTCAGGCCGCGCTGGAAGGCAAACGTGCGGATATTGTTTCCGTAGTCGAAAGTAACCGCGCCCATTTTTTGCAGGCGCAGCATCCCTTCCACGTGGCGGGCGATCGCATCGAGAGATTTTTCTTGATAAGCATTGGGGTCGCGCTGCCGCAATTCGAAAGCTTCGGCGAGCGACATTCCGTTGGGCACATATCCGTTCAACGGATCGTGGGCTGAAGTTTGATCGGTGAGGATGTCGGGGACAACTCCACGCTCGGCGAGCTCAGGAATAATGTCGGCACAGTTCCCTACGAGCCCAACCGAGATATTCTCCTTCTTGCGAACTGCATTTTTAAGAATACGCAGAGCTTCATCAAGGGAATTCACCATGAAGTCGCAATATCCGGTCTTCAGGCGTTTCTTGATGCGCTCGGGGTCGACGTCAATTCCAAGGAAGGCGGCTCCAGCCATCGTAGCTGCAAGTGGCTGGGCGCCACCCATGCCGCCCATACCCCCGGAAACAATGAGCTTCCCTTCGAGGCTGCCGCCGAAGTGCTTCTCCCCTGCTGCCGCGAACGTTTCGAATGTGCCCTGCACGATGCCCTGGGAGCCGATGTAGATCCATGAACCGGCCGTCATCTGGCCGTACATCATTAACCCGGCGCGTTCCAGTTCGTTGAACTTCTCCCAGTTTGACCAGTGTCCCACGAGGTTCGAATTGGCCAGCAGCACTCGCGGTGCATATTCATGAGTTTTGAAAATCCCGACAGGCTTGCCGGACTGGACCAAAAGCGTCTCATCATTGTCGAGGGATTTCAGAGAGGCAACTATGGCTTCGTAACAGTCCCGATTTCGGGCTGCTTTGCCGGTGCCTCCGTAGACGACCAGATCCTGGGGACGCTCGGCAACCTCTTCATCCAGATTGTTCATGAGCATGCGCATAGCAGCTTCCTGCTGCCAGCCTTTACAGGTGATGGCGGTACCGCGAGGCGCACGGAGGGAGCGGGTCGACTGGGTTGGTGCAATCTCTACCGGCATAAATCAATGGTAGTGGTTCTCTCGGCGGCGCGCAATTCGGGATCGACAGTCGTGTACGCGGAATAAAAGCTAGAAGAGATCACTTACCAGGAAGAGGACGCCGTGCCGTCGCTCGAGGGTTGGTCGGAGCCACTGTGAACATCGGAGATGCCGCCGGCTTCGGTTTGGCTGGGGTCTGCAATGGTGTCTTCTTCCGTCAGGACCTTCCAGGTGTCGTTCTTTCCGGTGAAAGGGTCGGTGGGCAATTGCTTCATGTAACCGGCGCTGACCAAATCATCGAGTGCCTGGGGAGCTTTCTGCTTGTCCAAGGTGTACTGGTCGATGACCTGACGTAAGGTGAACAGGTCCTGGCGCAGTACCGATTCCCTGGCACGGAGAATCGACTGCTTATAAATGGGGACCGCGACCGTAATCAGAATCAGCAACAGGCTGATTACGATCATGAGTTCGATGAGAGTAAAGCCCCGACTCCGGCGAAATTTTCCGTGTCTTACCATTCTTTGTACTTGCTGCCGTCCAGAGCCGTGCCTTCCGCTTTGGTGTACACGTCAAAGACGTTCTGACCACCCCACGAATCCGATTCGGGATCGTCCTGCATCGAC
This sequence comes from Acidobacteriota bacterium, assembly GCA_050263355.1. Lineage (GTDB taxonomy): Bacteria > Acidobacteriota > Terriglobia > Terriglobales > Acidobacteriaceae > Gp1-AA122. Next base: position 2,045 of record JBLNFC010000699.1, on the reverse strand, counting down.
CGCAACCCCCACTCTGCTTTTCCGGTCATGGGATCGGTGGGAATCTTCCGCAGAAATTTCAACTTCTTTCCTCCCACGTCCACTCCCTTGACCAGCGTGTCCAAGTCAGGCGGATAACCCTCGGAACCGACTTTAATCTGGAATGCCTGTCGATCAGCTGCGTCTTTGTAGCGGTCAATCGCGTCGCGCAATTGCCAAAGATCGTAGCGTAGTTCGTGTTCTTTCTCTCTCTTGATGGTGAACCGCGCCAGGGGCAAGGCCATGGTTGTCAGGATGGCCAGGATTGCCGTTGCGACAATCAATTCGATCAGCGTGAAACCGCAGGTATTCTGGCGCAAGCCATCCCGCTTTACTATCGCTGATCGGACTAAGAGACTCATACTCACAATTCTATCGAGATCCAGAGTTCTACTGCACGTTCACGGTCGCCTGCGCTGGCGAAACCTGAATTGCTTGCATGCTGGTGTCGCGCGCTCCGCCTCTTGCGATTGAGATAGGCGCCTGCCCAGCTGTTTTGGCGATGAACGTCAAAGTCACCACGGTCCCCTGGCCGGAAATGCCAGGCGAACCGGGAGGCCGGGTAGCGGTTACTTGTACGGTTCCTGTGCTGGGATCATCGCGATGAACCAATGCCACCGCCTGGCCGTCCTGTGACAGCAAGCCGCCATTGGAAACATTCACCAATTGCAATTTCGCGGGGTCGTAGTTGATCTGCACGGGAACCGAGTACACGTTCTGTGCTCCGGAAAGCAACAGATTCACGGCAAAGGTCGACCCGGCAGCGACGTTGACGCTCGAGGGATCGAAACCGAAGGCAGCAGCGCCAGGCGAAGGATTTGCGGCTGTGCCGGGCTGCGGAACATTTGCTTGTGGCGGCTGACCAGGCATTGGCTGGGTTCCGGGCGCGTTAGCCAGAGGCTGTGGCGGCGCAGGAGCTGCCTGCTGTTGTTGCGCTGGAGCGACGGCGCCCGGCGCCCCTGGAGCTCCCGGACGGGCACCGGGTTGAGGTTGTGCGTTTGCTGGAACCCCTCCCCTTTGCCGCAACTGTAAGGCGTTGGCCGTGCCAACGTCGATGGCGCGCTCATTCAAGTCACTGAGTTCCTGGCCGCGAACAATGTGCGGCACCAAGGCGAGAACAATCTCGTTCTCGTTATGCGTGGTATTGGCTTGTGAGAACAGATACTTCAACAACGGCACACTCGAAATCCAAGGAATACCAGTTAAAGCTTTGGTAGTAGTGTCCTCTAGGATCCCGCCGAGGAGGTTCACTTCGCCTTCCCTCAGCCGAATTTCGTGCTCGATCTTGCGCTGCCCGATGATGGGCTGGCTGATGCCCCCGATGTTGGACTGACCCGTCACGGACGAAACGTCCATAGCGACCTTGAGGGTGACTTCTCTTCCGGCATGCACGTGCGGCGTGATGTCGATATTCACGCCCACATCGAGATATTGGAACTGTGTATTGACTAGCGGATTGATGCCCACGCCGCCGATGCCAGGCTGGAACGATCCCGTCGCGACGGGAACGCGTTCGCCGATTTTGAGCGATGCCTTTTGTCCGTCGACCGCGCGTATTTGCGGATTCTGGATGATTTTTGTATCGCTATCGCTGAATAACAGAGTGGCAGTTGCAGACGGAATAGTGACCTGGAAATCCGTAGCATTGAGGTTGCCCAGGCGATTCAGATTGATTGAGCCTGGTGTCCCCTGAGTTTGCGTAGCTGTCCCGCCGTTACCAGCGTTACCTTGAACGGTCGTCGTCGTGGTAGGCACATTTTGCTGCAGGGTTATCGTTGCGCTGGTGGGCGGATTAATCCCGTAAGTTTTTGCCTTATTGCGGCTCACTTGCATGATCGCGACTTCCACGATCACTTCGGACTTGGATTTATCGAGATCGTCGATCAGTTTGCTAGCCAGAGCGATCTGATCCGGTGTACCACGGACTACGATTGCGTTTTGAGTGGGCAGCTGCTGAATACGCGCGATTTCCAGAATCTGGCGCATCGCGTTCACCATGTCCTGCAACTCCTGCGGCGTAGAAACAT
>JBLNFC010000698.1:0-14769 GCA_050263355.1 Acidobacteriota bacterium | reverse complement strand
ATGCTGATGGTGGGTCTCGCGATGGCACGCCGGAGTTAATTACGGGAGCGTCGATCGACGACGTTCGCCATGCTTATAAGCTTCACGCACTCCGAACCTTGCACGCCATTACCACCCAGTATGGAACAACCCCGGCCAGCGGGCCTGCCCTGCGCACGATTCTGGCGTCAGCAGACTTGCTGCGCGCCAAGGCCTGTGCTGTGATTTCTCCGGAGAGTACCAATATTGATCCAGAGTGGGTAGCGCGGCTGCTTCAACCGGTGTATCGCGATAATTTCGACCTGGTCCTCCCAATCTATCAGCGGCACAAATTTGAAGGACTGTTGATGCGGCAGCTGGTTTACCCCATGACGCGCGCGATTTACGGGTGGAGAGTTCGGGAGCCGTTCGCAACTGAATATGCATTCTCGGGTAGCTTGGGAAGCCAGTTTTTGACCGACAATCATTGGGATGACGAGGCGGGACACAGCGGCCCGGAGCTTCTCCTGACGTTGACTGCTCTGACTAGAGGATTCCGAAGTTGCCAAACCTTTCTGGGTCCAAAAGGTACTAGCGATAGGGGTTCTTCCGACCTCGTACCGGCAATGCGACAGACTGTAGGATCGCTATTCTCATCTTTGGAGCCAAACTACCCTGTTTGGAGCGGCATCTCGGGATCGCAAGCCTTGACCACAATTGGTCCGGAATCTCAGGTCACGCTTGAACCCCTGCGAGTCAACCGAAAACGTTTGAGGGAGATGTTCTGCAGCGGCGTGTCGGAGTTGCAATCGGTCTTCGCTTCCATTCTGATGCCGGAGACCCTAGCGCAATTACGTCTGCTCGGCAGCTGTACGGAGGACGAGTTTCGTTATTCTGAGGAACTCTGGGTAAAAACCGCCTACGAATTTGCCGCCGCATATCGCAAGGCGGTGATCAGCCGCGATCACATCGTGCAGGCGCTCGCTCCCCTGTATCGGGGCAGAATTTTTACTTTCCTTTCTGAGAATCGAAATGCAACGGGCGAAATGGTCGAAGCGAACGTCGAAGGACTCTCCTCTGAGTTCGAGCGATTGAAGCCCTATCTGCTCGAAATTTGGAATGGCGGAAAGTGAGGCAGAAATGCGGGAAATGATCGTTAACGAACTTACACAGGCAATGCACGACATTCTACGTGATGTGGCCCGATTCTTACCCCGGCTCATTGTGATGCTCGTGATTGCCCTTGTAGGCTGGCTGATTGCTTCTATCCTGAAGTGGGCGTTAAGAAGCATTCTGCAGCTGGCTAAGTTCGACAAGCTTTCGGAAAATGCTGGAGCTTCTCAGCTACTTAAACAGGCAGCTCTCCCCTCTTCCACTGAACTGCTGAGCCGTTTTGTATTCTGGGTTGCATTTCTAGGTTTCATTTTGCTGGGCGTCAGTGTTTTGGGGATTGTCGGGCTACAGGAGTACATTGCGCGCTTCTTTCTGTTCCTACCGCGGCTGTTTGTCGCCCTCTTCATCGTATTCTTTGGTCTGCTCGCAGCCAGTTTTTTCTCACGCTCAGCCCTACTGGCGTCGGTGAATGCCGATTTACCCTCACCACGTCTGATTGCACTTTCCGTTCGGACAGTGATCATCATATTCGTGTTTTCGATGGTCTTCGAGGAACTGGGCGTAGCCGACCAAACCGCGCTTTTGGCATTCGGAGTCGCCTTCGGGGGTCTGGTCTTCGGGCTCGCACTTGCGTTTGGAATCGGGGGCAAGGACCTGGCCCGAGAATTTTTGCAGAGGAGATTCGTGCATCGCAGGAAAGAAGAAAAAGAAGACGAGCTGTCCCCGCTGTAGGCAGCCTATCGGTCATACATAGAATTCATCTCTTTAAGACGCTGACTCAATTCTTCGGTCAGCGCGCCCGGCTTGAGTCGCCAGCGCCAATTTCCACGGATGCTACCGGGTAAATTCATTCGAGCCTCGCTGCCCAGCCCCAGCACGTCCTGCAGGGGAATGATGGCGGTATCGGCAACGGATGCCAGCACAGTCCGAATGAATACCCAGTTCACAGGCTGGTCTTCAAAGCCCAAATAAGCGCGAGCGAATCTTCGTTCCTTTTGAACGTCCTCTGGGGTACGCACGCTATCTTTCGCGCCTGAACTCGTCCACCAGCCCACAGTTGTGTCGTTGTCATGTCCCCCAGTGTAGGCGACTAGCTCACGACCATAGTTGTGCGGCCGAAACGACGGTCCTTGCGGGTCGTTGCCAAAGGCGAACTGCAGCAGACTCATGCCAGGGAATCCAAACTGGTGCCGGATTGCCTCGACTTCGGGAGTGATCACGCCCAAGTTTTCAGCCACGATCGGCAGTTCGCCTAAAAATGACTCAACCACGCGAAACAGTTCCGCACCGGGCCCTTTTACCCATCGCCCATTCGCAGCCGTGGGAGATCCCGCGGGAACTTCCCAATAAGCTTCAAATCCGCGGAAATGATCGAGCCGGGCGAGGTCGAACGTTGCGAGCGAAGCACGAAATCGCTCAATCCACCAGGAATATCCTGACTGGGCAAGCAGATCCCAACGGTATATAGGGTTTCCCCATAATTGTCCCGTTGCACTGAAATAATCGGGAGGAACGCCGGCCACGGCAGTGGGCTGCCCTTTCTCGTCGAGGTGAAATAGTTCCCGGTGACTCCAGACATCAGCACTGTCGTGCGCCACATAAATGGGAATATCTCCCATCAATCGAATGCCGAGTTCGTGGCAACGGGACTTCAGGTTCTGCCATTGCTGAAAGAAGATGTATTGCCAGAATTCGTATGCCTGAATCTCCGAAGCAAGATCACGCTTAACTTGGCCGATGGCCTCGGGATTGCGATCTCGAACCCCCGGCTCCCAACGAGTCCACATGACCTGGTCACGATGATATTTACAGGCCATAAAGAGGGCGAAATCTTCGATCCATGAGACATTCTGGCGGCAAAAGGAGTCGAAATCAGCTTTTTGTTGCTGGCTAGCGTCCCGGAAGAAATTTCGTGCGGCGAGGTGCAACAGTGGCTTCTTGTAATTAGTGACGCTCTCGTAATTCACCCGATCAACAGGGAAATCACGAACCTGAGCCACGTCGCTGCTGCTAAGCAGACCCTGTTCGCGCAATGTTAGGGGATCGATTAGCAGTGGGTTGCCAGCAAACGCCGAAAAACATTGATAAGGGGAGTCGCCAAAGCCAGTGGGATTAAGGGGCAGCACCTGCCAGATCTTATGGCCGGAGGCTGCGAGAAACTCGGCAAAGTCAAAAGCGGACTCACCCAGATCGCCAATCCCGAATGCACTCGGGAGCGATGTCATGTGCAGCAGAATGCCGCTGGACCTTGGAAATTTCACGTCACCCACATTAAGCGGTAGCAAGCGAAAGGCGCAAGCAGGAGCAGTTCGCCCCAATCAGGGACTCTCGTTGTGATCGGCACGAAGGCAGAGGAGATGATCCACACTCAGGAACCGCAGCACCTGTCGGTGATATATGGAAACAGGAACCAAGTATGACGCCGATTCTCCTCAATTCTTGACCGGCACTGCTTAAGAACTACTTTTTAAGAACTACTTTCGGGAGGGGTAATCCAAGCGAATTCCGACTCGAAACAAGATGGGCGGCCCAAGCGTGGGGACCGGAGTTCTCCCGACGGCATACCTCGTGTTGAGCAGATTTTCAAATGCCAGGAAACCCTGCACCCCTCGAGAGAATTCGCGTGCGAGCAGCAAATTCATGGTACCGAAGTTGCCGAGAGGAAGCAGGTTCTGATCGTCGTCAAATTGCTGTCCCACGAATCTACCTTGCAGTGTGACGATCAGGCGGGAAGGATTGAAATATCTCAGTTCAGAGGTGAATTGATGCTGCGGAACTTGTGGCACACGCAGTCCCTCGAGGGTTGTGTCGGCCGGAAAATCAAGTACCGTCGAGTCAGTGAAGGCATATCCACCTGAGAGCTGCCAAGAGTTGCTCAACCTGGCAACGGCGTCGAGTTCCACTCCACGCGAACGTGTCTCCCCCAGGTTTTGCCGCTGCCGTGTGATCAGTGTTGGTGTGACGCTTAGAGTGACATTTGCGACCGGGTCCGACGTTTGCGACCAGAAAAACGTCCCCCGCACATTGAATTTCCCTTCCAACGTGCTGACGGTGACACCTGCTTCTCCACCGGTCAGAGTCTCGGCCCTGAGCGCCGCATTGTTCTGTGTCAGGATGCTTCCCAGACGAAAGCTGCGATAAAGCTCGTTCAACGTAGGTGCCCGGAAGGCTCGGTATATCGAGGCTGTCGCGGTCAGATTGCGGTTCAGCGAGCGTATCAGGGATACTCTGGGGCTGAAAAAATTGTCTGTGCGATCGGGGAAGTTTGTGGAGATGGCTACACCACTGGATGTGAGGGGCGTACGGAAGGAAACGCCCCGGAAATTTCCCCAATGATCAAAGCGTCCGGCAGCAATCAACGTCCACTTGGATCCAATGCGGAAAACGTCCTCCGCAAAGACTCCGGCGGTGCGTTGGCGCCCTCCGGAAACACTATTGGCAATATGCAATCCAGAAGAAAATATCTGTTCCTCACTGGTTCCCATCACCTCCAAGAGGTTCACTCCAGCAATGATGGTCTGCGACTTCCCGATCAGATGCGTCCACTGTCCGTCAAACCCAAGCTCCTGAGCGGGCACCTTCTGAATATTCGTAAGTGATTCGCTCATGCGATCCAGAGCTATGGCAGAGAAATTCTGGTCATAGTGTTGCGCGTCTCCATAGAGACGAAACGACAGCGAATCCTTCGTTCCAAGGTTCTGGTTGAAAACAGCTGCACCTTCGGCGATTCGCGTTCCATTGGTCTGCAGGGGAGTTCCGTTGCTTCGTGATTCGCGGAAGAATCCGCCACGAAGGGCTAAGTTGCCGTCGCCCAATTTTCGCGCGACTCCCAACTCGGTGCTGGCGTGCTTGGAATTGGCGGCCACATCGATGGCACCGCGGTCTGCCTGCGGAACGAGAATGTAGCCATCGGTCTGGAAGAGGTCGGCGGAAGCGTCCACTTCCCACGCTCCGGCCTTCGTACCAGTCCAGAACGAGAGGTTGGGTGTGTTCTGCGTCCCATAATCGCCTTCCACGCTCACGGAAGGTACCTCTGGCTCGCGAGTAATAAACTGCACTACCCCACCGAGCGCGTCACTTCCATAGAGGTTCGAAGCGCCCCCACGAAACACCTCCACAGTACTGACTGCTGCGCGCGGCACCCGATCCCAATAAACCCAACCACCAAATGGATCAAGCAGCGGAATGCCGTCTTCAAGGACTAGTGCGCGACTAGTGCCGCTCGCGCCCAGTCCTCGCAGCGAAACCCCCTGCGCCGTCGGGTTAGCTACGCGGCTATCCGTGCGCCGAAATAAGCTGAAACCAGGAACCTGGCGGAGCACATCATCGATCGCCAATGCGGGACTGACTGCGAGGTCAGCTTGCGAAAATACGATTGTGCTGCCTGGTGACTCTGCGAGAGGCAAGTCGGTGCGTGTAGCGGATACGATGATTTGCTCGTTGATTGACGCAGGATGGAGGACGACCTGAACGTCTTCGCTGTTCTTCGGAGCGAGGGAGACTGCGGCCGTGCGGAAATTGGGCGCACTGACCGACAGGGTTCCCTCACCGCGGTTAAAATGCCGAAATGAGAATCGCCCATTCTGATCGGTCTGCGTGCTACGTTTGTCATCTCCCGAACTCAGGGTCACATCGGCGGCCACAATAGGTGCGCCTGTGACATCGCGCACAGTCCCTTGCAACTGGTTTTCCTGAGCACGTGCTAGTGGCAACGCCGAAAGCAGAAGGCAGAGACCGGAAAACAGCAGACACGTGCGCGTCATGGGAATGAGTTTTAGCATGGAAATCGGGAGAAGCAAACAGGCATTGTTCCCGGAGATCACATGGATTTCTGCTTGCTCCGGTTACCTGAGTTGCACCAATTAAGGATCTACCGGGTTGCTAAAGTTTTGACCTTACGTTTGTTGGTGCTTGCCCAGCTTCCTGCCGCTCGCATCAGCAGACCTTGTTACTTTCTACTCAGTGACCTCGTGGACTGTCACGGGTTGGCAACTGCACGCAACATTTCAGCCACAGATCTAAACTTCCGACGACAACGTTCCCGGTCAGCAAGGTAGCAGCCGGACGGACGCGCTCCCGATGATGCAATTTGCTTCATTAGCCTGAATCGCCGATGGACAGGGCGGCTTCGAGCAAATGGCGCTGCGGTGCCGTCGACGACAAGTCCCGGTGGCTCCCGCAAGGTCAGTGCAGTTTCACATACTCGTAGTCAACCGGGTTATTGTTGATGCCACGATCTGGCGGTGCAATCCACGCCGCCATCTTGCCGCGGTCAAATACGCCCTGCATCAGACTATGCACAAAGCTTCGATCGGCCTCGTCAGGCAGCCAATCGGCCTTATGCGCGTCGAATTCTGCCCGACTGATAGGACGCCCGGCAGGATCAGTCGATATACCCGCCCAGCTACCAATATTGCGCCGGAAACGTGTGCTGGGCAGAGACAAACGAGTAGTGTATCCCGCCTTCTCAATCAGTCGATTCCAACGTTTCACACCAATGTCGCAGTCCCGGACATACGAATTGCGTGTGACTTCGTTCATAGCATTGCGCAACGGAATTTGCTCAGTCTTTACGCCGCCATCGTTGTCGGGCACCTCGAGGGTGTATGTCTGACCTGACGCGAGGTGGTCCTCGTACTGCATCTCATCGGGCCGGCCCTTAAGCCCGTTGGCAAAGTAGGATGCAGCGTTAGACGACACGTCCGCACCGAATAGATCAAGGGAAGAGCTGAACCAGAAATTCAAGTACTTCTGAATCGTCGCTAGATCAACCGCACCAGCTTTACGAATCGCAATCGGATCTTCGGTGCCAAGTTCCTTCATCACCTCAAGAGTTCGGCGGATCACGCGCGAAATGCCGGTATCGCCCACGAACATGTGGTGAGCCTCTTCCGTCAGCATGAACTGGCAGGTGCGCGCTAGAGGATCAAAACTCGATTCGGCTAACGACTTCAGCTGAAACTTGCCGTCGCGATCGGTGAAATACGTGAACATGAAGAAGCTCAGCCAATCCGAAATCGGCTCGTTGAACGTGCCGAGAATCCGCGGCTTGTTAGCATCGCCCGAGTGACGCTCCAGCAACTCTTCCGCCTCTTCCCTTCCGTCACGACCGAAGTAGGCGTGCAGCAGATAAACCATAGCCCAGAGGTGCCGACCCTCTTCGACATTCACCTGAAAAAGGTTGCGAAGATCGTAAAGAGACGGGGCCGTGTGGCCTAAAAGGCGCTGCTGCTCAACCGAAGCCGGCTCTGTGTCACCCTGGGTAACAATCAGTCTCCGCAAAATAGAGCGGTACTCGCCCGGAATCTGCTGCCATACTTCTCGCCCGTAGTAGTCGCCGAAGCCAATCTTCCGATCAGGATCTTGATCCGCCAGGAAAATTCCCCAGCGATATTCGGGCATGCGCACATAACCGTATGTGGCCCAGCCTTTCGCATCGACAGACGTTGCGGTTCGCAAGTAAACGTCGGCCACCTGGAAATCGCTCGGACCAAGATCTTGCCACCACTTCAGAAACTCCGGCTGCCAGTGCTCGAGAGCGCGCTGCAGGGTCCGATTTGAACCTAAGTCGACGTTGTTGGGAATGTGATCCTGATAATTGATAGACATCAAACTCTCTCCCACGTGAATCTCGCCTTCGAACCTGTGCCAAAGAGTTTCAGGGCACCGTGTTCCCCGGTGGAGTTGGGGCGTATAAAGACCCAGTTTTGCCAAGCCGATAGCCGGCCAAATATTTTCGTCTCAAGGCTTTCTTCGCCGGGAAACCGAAGGCTTGCCTCCATGCCGGTTAGCGCGTCAGGTGAAAGACTTGTGCGTTCTTCGACTGCCAGACGAATCTCGTCCTCCCAATCAAGATCATCAGGAGCGGCGGTGACGAGGCCTTCGCGCAACGCCTCGGCGGCCGAGAAAAGCATGCCGGAGTTCTTTTCCAACTGCTGCGCCCTTCCCGTACTCCCAATAAACCGAGTTTCAAGCCGGCTACGATCGTTAACCGAAGGAAGGAGTCCAAAGTTGAAGTCGTCCAGGCCGATTTGAGCACCCGGCTCTCCTTCGTCTTCAGGAACGGCAAGCATATAACTACGATCGGCTGCTAGAACTAATTCGTAGAGCACTCCCGCGAAACATGAGCCTGGTTCGATGATTGCGTACAGGCTCCGGGAAGAGACATCGAAACGGGCGAGTGTACGGCGCAGCATACCGATGGTCTCGCGAACCAGCCATTCGTCCTTGTGCTGCAACATGAATGTGTCTGAGGCAAGAACGTTCGCGATGCTACCCTGCGTCTTTAGCAGAATGAGACCCAGGTCCGGTTCGTTGACCCTCAGCATCAAAATGGCATCATCGAGCTCACGCGCCATCGCGAGCGGCCACCACTGATCGCCCAGGGTGTAAATCGAGTCCAGTGTTTCTGGACCCTGCTTTGGACCGCGCACGTTGAAAGTTGCAGTACGGGCTTCGCGATCAAAGGTGACATCTACATGCTTGTAGTGATACCCATGATCATCGATGGTGCGGCTGAGTGGCGTAAGCCGTATACCCTTTGCATCCGACCGCCGCGAAGACTGCTTAACCAATGCCTCGGCACGCTCGCGAACCACCTGTTGGAACTGAGCAGGAGGAGCGATTGTGTCGACCAAACCCCATGCCTTGGCACGCTCACCTTTCACCCCATCGGGGTTGGTGCAGAATACGTCAGCCAAATCGCGACGGACCTTGCGTTTGTCCACCACGCGAGTAAGACCGCCCGTCCCCGGTAAAACACCAAGCAGCGGCACCTCTGGCAAGCTAACCGCGCTGGAACGGTCGTCGATCAACACGATTTGATCACAGGCCAGAGCCAACTCGTAGCCACCTCCCGCCGTTGTGCCGTTCAATGCTGCCAGGAATTTCAGACCGTCGTGACGGCTGCAATCTTCCATTCCATTGCGTGTCTCATTGGTGAACTTGCAGAAGTTGACCTTCCATCCGTGCGATGAGGATCCAAGCATGTAGATGTTCGCACCGGCACAAAACATCCTCTCTTTGGCACTGGTAAGCACGATGCACGCGACCTCAGGATGCTCAAAACGAATTCTCTGTAGAGCGTCGTGCAGTTCGATGTCAACGCCCAGATCGTAAGAATTCAGCTTCAGTTTGTACCCCGGCCTGAGAGTACGGTCCTCTTTCACATCCATCGCCAACGTCGCGATTCGTCCGTCAATTGTCAGTCGCCAGTGGTTGTACTCGCCTGAGGGCTTGTCAAAAGTGACTAACTCGGCAGAAGTTGCAGCGTTCCCCATAATTGCCATCCTTAACAGTTGATATGCATGATAGTGCATGCTCCGGATCCTCTGCAAGCACTATGCTGCACATCGTACTCAGCTGGGTCCGGGCACGATCAGGTTGACCTTATCGCCTTCAGCAAGCTCTTCAAACTTTCATTCAGGGTATGACCTGCGGTGTTCACAGTCTGGTCGGCCATGCGGTACAGTGGCTCACGGACCGATAAGATGCGGCGCAGGTCAGACATGGATTCACGGTTGTCGGCCATGGGGCGCACATCACCCTGCGCGAGAACCCGCTGCATGTGCTCTTCCGGAGTAGCACGCAGCCACACGGTGTAGCACATGGTGAGCAGGCGTTCGAATGTTTCGGGTTCCGATACAAGACTGCCACCCGTCGCAAGGACGAACTTGGGATTTTGCTCCAGAACCTGTTCCAGACATCGTCGCTCGAGTCGTCGAAAGCCGCTCTGCCCGTAAAGATCAAAGATGGCGCCCAGAGCCACGCCGCTCACCTGCTCAATTACACGATCTAGTTCGATGAAAGGTACTTCGATTTTTTCAGCTAACCGCTTCCCCAGCGTCGACTTCCCCGCTCCACGCAGCCCCAGCAGCGCGACGCGTGATCGGCGAGCTGCTTGATCCGCTCCTCCGAAGCGTTCAAGCAGAAGCTGCCGGGCCTGAAGCAATTGTTCCGGTCGCAGGCCTCTGAGCAGCGCCGTCGCGTGTACCAAGTCAACCGGCGGATCATGGCCTTCGAGAACGAGTACTTCCAGCGGCAGATCGAGGGCTCGCGCAATGTCACGCAGCAACAGAATAGAAATATTTCCCTGGCCGGTTTCGAGTTGCGCTAAATACCGCTCGGAAACGCCGGAATCGCGCGCCAAGATTTTTCGAGTCATGCCCCGGCGCGCTCGGGCCTCGCGTACACGATCCCCGAGCCGCTTTAAGTAGGCCGCCTCGCTGGCTCGAGGTTTTTCCGGCGCTAGACGCGGCGAGAGAACGAGAGTGTCTTTCATCGATGTTTAGGAGAAGAACAGATGGCCAGGCCGTGCAATCAGGGCGAAACGATGTACTATATCTCCTGCCATCCTATCTACGATGTATTATAATGCACATCAGCCTGCTTGACCGCAATTGTGGGATTGATAGACATGGGGCTAACAATCAGGATTCTGGTCGGCACCATGACGGGCACGGCCGAAATGGTGGCGCAAGAGGTGCAGCAAACGCTGGAAGCCTCGGGTCACCACGCTCCCGTCGAGATGATGGATAATCTCGATGCCAGCGTATTTGCGGGCGGCGGCATTTTCCTGATCTGCAGTTCTACGTATGGAAACGGCGATGTTCCCGACAATGCGCAGGCACTGTTTGCTAGCCTGGAGAGCCAACGCCCGAATCTTGCCGGTGTCACTTACGGAGTGATCGCTCTCGGAGACCGCACGTATAGAGACACGTTTTGCGAAGGCGGCGTTCGTTTTGATCAGATCCTGACGGAACTGGGAGCCCGCCGCGCAGGTGAGATCCTGAAACACGACGCCAGTTCCGGAACCCTGCCGGAAGAAGTGGCCGCCCAGTGGATCGGTCAATGGGTGGGACAGAACCTTCCAACCTCTTCGGAGATTTCTCAATGAACACGACCGCGAGTACGAACAAGTCCGTGCCGGTGACAGTGCTAAAAAGTTACCTCGCGGGCAGCTGGCAATCCGGAGCAGGCGAAGGCACGAGGCTAGTAAATCCCTCTACCGGCGAGCCTCTTGCCTCCGCAAGCGCGAACGGACTCGATCTCGAAAAGGGCTTTCAATACGCACGCAAGGTGGGTGGACCAGGATTGCGCAGCATGGGCTATGGTCAACGCGCCGAGCTGCTGGGCAAGGTAGCGGATGTCCTCGCGGGTCAACGCGAACGGTGGTTCCAGATCGCGCGCGAGAATTCAGGAAATACCAAGGCGGATGCTGCCATTGACGTAGATGGCTCAATTGGCACGCTGAAGTATTTCGCGCGAGCGGCGGCGAAACTGGGGAACGGGAATACCCTCGCAGGTGGCGTGCCAAGCCGACTGGCGCGCGACGCCAATTTTCAAGGGATGCACATCGGTGTTCCGGTCGACGGCCTGGCATTGCACATCAACGCATTCAATTTCCCGGGTTGGGGTCTCTGGGAAAAAGCAGCGGTGAGCTTGCTCGCTGGAGTACCCGTCGTGTCGAAGCCCGCAACTGCTACCTGTTGGCTGGCTCAAGAGATGATCGCGGCTGTGATCAATGCCGGCATTCTTCCGGAAGGGAGCCTCTCGATTCTCTGCGGCACACCTCCCGACTTGCTGGATCATCTTCAATTTGGCGATGTAGTCGCCTTCACGGGATCGGCATCAACCGCAGAAAGCATTCGGCAGCACGCACGAGTTCGCGAACAAGGCATCCGGGTGAATGTTGAGGCCGATAGTTTGAACGCAGCCGTCCTTGGACCTGACGTCACTGCAGACTCAGCAATCTTCAACTTTTTCGTGCGGGAAGTCGTAAGAGAGATGACGAGCAAAGCGGGTCAGAAGTGTACTGCGATTCGGCGCATTCTCGTTCTTGCCGATCGCGTAAACCAGGTTGAAGACGCCCTCAATGCCAGCCTGGCAAAAATAGCCATTGGCAATCCTTCGAACGAGAGCGTAGACATGGGTCCCCTGGTAAATTCGACTCAGCGAAAGGACGTGGAAGACGGCATTCGCGTTCTGAGCAGAGAGGCCGCGATCAGATACCGGCCGGCGACTTTTCGGCCCGTCGATGCTGATGCAAACTCCGGAGCCTTCGTCCCGCCGACCTTGATGCGAGTAGGAGAAAATAGCGGGGATCTCGTGCATAGATTGGAAATCTTTGGTCCAGCGGCAACAATCGTTCCCTATGACAGTGCCGAGAATGTATTCTCAATCGCGCGAAGGGCTGGTGGGTCTCTGGCCGTCTCCGTATTCAGCGACGATAGTAATTTTCTTGCCGCATCAGCTACGCAGCTAGGCGCCAGTCACGGACGAGTGCTGCTGGTCGATTCTTCTATCGGAGATTCACACACTGGACACGGAATCGTGCTGCCATCATTGCTGCACGGCGGACCAGGCCGGGCCGGCGGAGGAGAAGAATTAGGTGGTCTCCACGGGTTGTGGTTCTATCACCAGAGGCTCGCGGTACAGGGATCCGGCAGCACCTTGGCCGCTATAGCGGGCCATGCCGTGAACCCTTCACAGAGTTGAAACGCGCAGCCCTCGACATTATCGAATGAAATTGTCCTGCACAGGTCGGAGACATTGATATGGCGGAATGGATTCATACCTTCAAAGGCGCTGTGTTGGCATCGGAATACGATTTCACCAGTCACATGAACTCGCGAATGTATGTGTCGCGTTTCGACCAGGCCACATGGTTCCTTCTCCACGCTATTGGGGTCACACCTGCATTGATGAAGCAGAAACATCTGCGCATCGCTATCGTTCGGCAAAATTACCAGTTTGTTGAGGAATTGCGTGGTGGTGAGTTGGTCGAAGTGAGAAGTGGCTTTCTCACCATCGGCGAGAAGTATTTTCGCTTCCTGCATCAGATGTACAACTACGAAAGCAAGAACCTTGTCGCAACATGTGATTCTGTTGCAGTTGAAGCCAGTCTCGAAACATCCCGCAGCGTACTGCTCGATCAGCAGGTGATCGAGCGCGCAAAACAACACCTGGTGAGCGCAGAAACAACTACTCACGCTCTTGTGGAGTAGTGAATGCCCTGTCATTCCGAATCCGACTCTCAGCCATGACTGTCGAGAGCAGTTCAACCACACTTCACCCGCTGTTATAATTTCGCGCCCAGAGAACCCCATGTTTACCAGAACTCGTCACCTTTGCCCCCTCACTCTGCTCATCATCGTCCATCTCAGCCTGGCTTCTTTCACTTTCGCGCAAACCTCGATCCAAGGATTTACACCGGCTGGCGCGACCCGACAAATACAGGTTGAGCAGAAATTCAAAGCGATACCATCGGCCGAAGAAGAGCGCAGGCAGCATCGCTATTTCACCTCTGAGCCACACGTCGCCGGCTCGAAGCGCAACAATGATCTTGCCCAATACATCGCTGAAGAATGGCGTAAGCAAGGTCTAGAGGACGTCGTCGTTCGCCAGTACGACGTATACAGCACGGCGCCCAAAAGCACGTTCCTGGAGATGGTCGCGCCTGCCCATTACCGTGCATCGCTGCGGGAAGAGCCGTATGATGCTGACCCTGATACTAAGAATGCGAACGTCGATCCTGCTTGGACTGGCATGTCCATCTCCGGTGAAGTAACCGCGCCGGTAGTGTATGCCCACAGTGGAAATCCGGAGGATTATGCCGAACTCCGCAAACAGGGCATAGATGTCAAAGGCAAGATCGTGCTCGTACGTTACTCGAACCCCTATAGTTATCGTGGATTCAAAGCGCTTACGGCTCAACGGGAAGGCGCTGCTGCCATCCTTATCTACAGCGATCCGATGGAAGATGGTTATAAGAAAGGAAAGGTCTTTCCCCAGGGGCCATGGGGGCCGGAAAGCCACATTCAACGCGGCGCTATCACCTACGACTTCATGGTTCCGGGCGACCCGCTGACCCCAGGCTGGGCTTCGGTTCCCGGCGCAAAGCGAATTCCTTTAGAAGAAGCAGTTTCTGTCCCCAAGATCATGGCTCTGCCACTCTCGTGGAAAGATGCCAAACCCTTACTTGAGAACATGAATGGGCCCGTAGCTCCAGAAGCTTGGCAGGGCGGCTTGCCCTTACGGTATCACTTGGGTGGCAACGTTCGCGTCCACCTCAAAATCGATATGGACAATTCCATCAAGCCCTATTACGTGGTAGAGGCGCGTGTTCGTGGTGCGGAGTTTCCTGACCAATTGGTGGTGCTGGGAAATCATCGTGACGCGTGGGTCTTTGGTGGTGTCGACCCGAGCAGTGGAACTGCGTCAATGATGGAAATGACGCGGGCTTTGGGGCAGCTGCTTAAACAAGGCGTGCGTCCTAAGAGAACTCTCGTCATTTGCAGTTGGGACGGAGAGGAGGTCGGACTTACCGGATCAACTGAGTGGGGCGAGCAGTTCTCCCAGGAGCTGGGGAAAAATGCCGTGGCATACATCAACGTGGACAGCTCCACTTCAGGATCGGACTTCGAGGGCAGCGCAATCGGCTCACTTGCTCCCATGCTCGTCGAAAGCAGCCATACTCTTCAGGACCCCAGCGGTAAGACTTTATACGCTGCATGGAATGAATCGAGCGCGCGCAAGAGGGCAAAAGACAAAAAGAAGGAGGACGTCACAGACGAGAATCTTACAGATACCCGTATTGGCAGCGGTTCTGACCACACAGTTTTTCTGAACTTCATAGGAATGCCCGTAATGGGCCTCGATTTCGACGGACCCTATGGCGTTTACCACTCCATGTACGAC
>JBLNFC010000697.1:0-13437 GCA_050263355.1 Acidobacteriota bacterium | reverse complement strand
AAACAGACACGCCTCAGTGACGACAATTTCCATGCTGGGTGGGGCAACGACACCGGTCAGCCCAATCTTGGCGATTACAACCAGGCGGTCGCGCAGGGCGGCGAATTATTCGCTGTCTGGGCAGGAACCCACCTAGTCGGATTCACCGACGGCCAGCCCAGCATCAGCATGACCACGCCTGACGTGATCTTCAAGAAAACCTCGGGCAAGTCGGGATCAAGCGCACAGGTTGACGCAAGCGCCATCGCCCAGAACTCGCCCGCACCGATGCCTGCGGTGGCGATTTCTCCAGGAGCAACGGTCACAAGCCTGTTCGTTGAAAACTTTAACGAACCTGACCTGGACGGAGCCCTTCCCGCCGGTTGGGCTGCTGTCCACGGCGCCGGCGACAACGTGGTTCCCTGGGTTACAACCAAGGGCTTCTGCGGAAAGAACTCGGGCATGGCTTTCCATCAGAATGCCAACGACGGCCCACCAGACCTCTCACCAGCCAGGTGGGAGCGCTTGCTGAGTCCCGCCATCACAGTTCCGCCCGATGCGGATCTGGTTACACTGGACTTCGACGTCTGCTATGACACAGAAGATGATCCGAACTTCAACATCCTGGCTTACGACGGATTCTTCCTGCGTGTGACGGACCTTACGCCCGGGAGGACTTTGCGTTCAGTGCTCGCCGAAGCTTTCGAACAGCAATTCACCACCGACGGCTTCAAGCACTATCCAAAACACTTTCCCCGCAGCAACGATCCGAATTACTTCCAAGACATGTCTGCCTGGGCAGGTGCGTCTACGAAATTCCAACACGTACACCTAGAATTTCCCGGCATGGCTGGCAGCGTCGTCCAGCTACGCTTCGAATACACCCAGGATGCGAGCGGGACTTGTGCTGATGTCAGGCCCGGCGACTCTTGCGGCGTCGCACTCGATAACGTGAATATGAAGAGTATTAAGAACGTTAAATAACCAGCCCTACAAACTACAAGGCAGGCTGCATCGCGTCAGCCTGCCTTTTTTATTCCATGCCCACAGTGCCTAAGAGTTTAGCTTGCCGTTCGTCCGGATCTAACGTCGCAATACTTCATCATCATCAGAGGCCGACCTCGCACTTTTCCCTCCCGCACGGCTTACGGAATTCTTGATCCGAACCAGGTCGGCAATTGTGTTCAACAGCGGTTCCGGGTCGGGATCGATGTGAAAATCCGCGCCGTCTACTGGGCCGTCACCAATGCCCCGCCTCAACGAAATTATGGGCGCGCGGCATGCTGCACGGAAGGCTTTGACGATCTTCTCTTTCTCTTCCCCCGGAATAGAGTGTCCAAGGATGAAAATGTCAAAACTGCTCTGCTTACACTTTTCCAGGCTCGTCGCCAGATCCGATGTTGAAACCACTTCGTAACCATCGCGTTCCAGCAGCATTTGCCGGGTCCTCAACAGTGGAGCGTCGTAGGAAACGGAAAGGATGCGCGCCTTCGGCTTGCGCGCCGCTAGCTTTTCCGCCAGCACAGCCACCAGCGCATCTGCCCCGCTCGGCTTAACAATGTATTCATCGACGCCGTAATGAATACCCTTGAGCGCGCTATCGATATCAGGATATCCGGTGAGAACTATGACAATGCAACGAGGGTCGACCGCCCGGATAGCCTCAATGACCGTGTATCCGTCTCCCGCGCGTTCGATGTTGAGGTCGCAAATCAGAATGTCGAATCGGCGACTCCGCACGGCTTCCAGTGCTTCCGCTACGGTCGCGGCTACGTCGACCAAGTAGCCGTACCGCTGCAGGATGCGTGGAAGCGTTGCCCGGATATTCGGTTCGTCGTCAACGAACAGAATTCGCTTGGATAGGTTGTCAGCTGGCATACGTTTCGCACAGCCGCAATCGGCTGGGTGCTGAACATTATAAGCAGCAAAGTACCGGTATCGCGAATGGACTTACGTCCGCAAGTCACAGTTTTTTCGAAGACGATTCTGGCGCATCAGTGCAACACGCGGAGACAACTCTCAGCCTGCGGCAGCCGTCGGGCAAAACTTGTGTCGTGCAAAAAACTTGCGCAAGGACACCGCCCTATCTCTCTTTAGAGGGATGCAAGCGCGATCTTCATCGCCCGCATCTTGTCTGTTTGCGCACGCGCCCGAGTAAAGCGAATTTAGACACCATCTCGGCTGTGTCATGACTGCTACTTCCCTCCGCTGAGACGTTTGTTATGCTATGCCATGGTCAGCGGTGCTCACCACATCGCCAGACCATCATTGCAAATGCCTTTTGCGTTTCCATGACAACACTCCGCAGTCACCATGCCCGGGGTCAATTGTGCAGCGACACTTAGCATGCCTGCTTCTACTATTGTCCTGCGCATATGCTTCAGGCAAAGATCAGAAGCCGTCGGATCGCACGCTTCGATGGGATGCGGCCAATCCTGAGTGCACCGTCACGGCTACTGGCGGAATGCATCGATACTCCATCAATTACGAAACCTTAAAGCTCACGTTGGCAGTGGACGACAATGAGCTGAAAAAGACGAATCGCACGGCCGAACACGTCTTTTCCGTGCTGGTGACGGTGAACAATCACGGAAACCAGGCGGCCGACCTCGTGGTTGATGAGATAAAGCTTGAGCTCGTGCAGCATCATCACGTCGTAGTGCGCGCTGAGGTGCCCGACACTCTTGCTCATCGTATTCAGGCCGATACCGACGAATTGGTCTATCAAAGCGAAAAAACCATTAAGAAGCACCCCGAGAAAAGAGATGCTCTTGAGCCGAAGCTGCAGGAACACCAGCAACTGGTTTCACGCTGGCTGGAATTTCTCACTACTCAGGCTCTTCGCGACGTGAGAGTAGATTCAGGCCGCCCGGAAGTGACGGGTTGGGTCTTCTTCAGCACGAGAAGCAAATGGCTGGGCAGTTGGAAGGAACACGAGGAATTCACCTTGCGAATCCCCATCGGCAAACGGGTCTTTGAATTTCCTTTTGCGCTGCCCGCCGAAGGAATGCCCGCGCTGCGTCAGCGCGGCCAGCCCGAATCATAGACTCAGAGGTTACGTTTTACCCGTCGCTGCTTCCAACGCATATGGTCCCACGCTTGCGGGAGACGCCAACCATGTGCGGGTTAGGCGCGAGACCGCGAATATCCTGCGCCGCGACAGAGTGAATCGATAATGGAATCCTGCTTTGCGGATTCCTTTCAGGCTTGCGCCGTTGGATGCCGCGCCGAAGATCCATGGCTTCTGGTGCTGCTCATGAAGATCTGCGGCCAAGCTGGAAATAACCTGACTGTAGTGACCACGTCCTCGAAGTGTCCCCGGCGTCCAGCAATCGAAAATCAGCTTCGCATGGTTGGCAGGCGATA
This sequence comes from Acidobacteriota bacterium, assembly GCA_050263355.1. Classification (GTDB taxonomy): domain Bacteria; phylum Acidobacteriota; class Terriglobia; order Terriglobales; family Acidobacteriaceae; genus Gp1-AA122. Next base: position 10,092 of record JBLNFC010000697.1, on the reverse strand, counting down.
CCAATCTCGTTTTCAACTCCGCTATATCGAATCCTTCGAAGTCTGTCACCCACGCAAAATGTACCGGGATCCCGCAGCGTGTCAGCACAAAGCCCTGAGCCGTTTTCGCTTGTAACCGTTTTGCTGAGCGTAAAAGATAGCTCTGCGTCTCCTCCTCATCGTGGTAGTGCAGCGCTGCGGCAGCGAGCAACTTGAGAGTCAAAGGTTCAATACTCTCCTCTTTGTCAGTGGACGGCGGCCTTGGTGCGGTATGCTCGTGCTCGAAAAAGAGCACGCTGTCGCTCCCAAACCAGAGATGCCACGCTCTCGACGCACACGAGCAAAGAATGGCCGGCCATGATCGCCCGCGAATGCGATTGCGCAGTGCCGCCAATTGGCTCCTGAGAGTACGGGCGAATTTCTCCAGCGGCGGTGAGTGCCTGAGGGCTGATGCTAAGCGATACTGAACAATAGTCCCCAAGTGCCTCTTCGGTGAGCTGCTTAGCGATAGGTGCAGCGTCTGACAACCGGACGTCGAAAATCGCGCTTTGTAATCTTCCTCGCCTAGGCCCAGATCAACAGCCGTAAGCTCCGGGCGTTGGCATGCGGCTTCTACAATCTTTACAAGAAGGCAGTATCCTGGCGAGAAGTGTTCATATTCGCTGTCGAAAGTAGGTTGGTACCAGAACCAGCTTCCGCCAAATTGGAATCCATAATTCCACGCAATAGATTTCCCCTCCAGCGTCAGACGACTGAGGGCCATCCATCCATTACTCGAGACCCGTTTAGCCAGTTCATATATGAAGCTTCGCCGCTCCGGAGGAACCAGATTGCTGATGCGTCCGCTTTCCAGGAACCTCGCTACATGCGCGATCGTGAACTCCTTCAGGGCCGGTTCGATCTCGGTCCACGTCGTCTCCGTGCAGAGCCTCGCGCCCCCCGCCTTTTCCATCGCGCGCATAGTGCGGCGTAACATCTTCTTGGAAGAGATGTTCTGGGCAATAATCGCTCGCTGCTTCGAATCACCCAGCTTTACCTGGGCGCAGAGATATCCGGGACGGGCGTACTGAAAATACCGCTCTTTTCGCGCCAAGTTGCGAATTGCCACGACGCTTCTGGAATGGGCGGGCATGTTAGCCAGCGTGAGCCTGGAAATTTTTAGCTTTCGCAACTCCCCCAGCACAGCGCTAATCCACGCGTCACGTCTTTCCGGAGCACTCAGGAAATCACAATAGTCCGCAGTTGTTGCCGCCAAGAAAACCACCTTGTCACCCTGCCCTCTATCTATCGCGAGCGAAACCGCGGCCGCCAGTGTCTCCTCCTCGAACCCGAGCATCACGAGAGGACGGAACCTCTGTGGATACGCGCTTTGCACCGCCAGGGCCCATTCGTAGGTATAGAAAACCTCTGGCCGCTCCATCTGCATGACCAGGTTGTTCCATGCACGGCCCAGTGCATCGTTGGCCGGCAACTCTTTTTCTACTGCTATGCGCAATCTCTGCTCCTGAAAAGGCGTAATCCCACTGCGACCGACAAAACGTCTGCTACATAGCGCGAACTGAGTCGCTTATCCTTGAATGAAATCCGGAAACGTGAGCCTCGAGTTCACTCAGTCGCATTTCTGCGGTCACGTGAATACGAGGCAGAGCAAACCATGACGAACTTGCCATAACCGGACCACCGCAGTTGCGAAACGCGCATTCGTATCCGGCGCGTTTTGCGAGATCGAACTCGCGCTGCGTTGCCGATCCCGGATCTCCGAACGGATATGCCATCGACCAGATTGGTACGCGAAGCGATTCCTCTAAAACTCGCCGGCTTTCAGAAATCTCGTACTCAGCCACCACGGCACTCTGCTTCGACAACACGGGATGGCTCACCGTGTGTGCGCCCACCGACATTCCCGCTTCCAGCAGGCCTCTAATCTCCGCCCGCGTCATAAGTGCGAAAGGCATGCGACTGACCGGATCGTCCAGCAACTGTCTTTTTATCTGCTCCATGCCCAACTCAACTTCCGCCTGCCGCAACCATAACGCTCGATCGCCGGCACTAAACTGTGATAACCGGTGCAGCAGTTCCAACCACAACGCGCGTCGCTGGCCCAAATCTCCGAGTGGTTCATCCCAACTTGCGTCTCCAAACTGAAAACGGAATCTAGAGTTCTGGCTGCCTGAGAGCGCCAGGTAGAGTTCCACATACCACAGCATCTCCGGGTTTCCCTCCACACAAGATGCCGGGATAAAAAACAGGCACGACACTTTCTCCTCTACCAGGATCGGGAGCATCTCCGTTCGCTGATTCAGCAGTCCGTCGTCGCATGTCAGTAGAACCGCCCGGGGTGGCAGCGCTTCGCTGTCCTTCAGCCAGGCAAGAAATTGCTGTGGAGAAATCACCGTGTAGTGTTTCTTCAACGCTTGAACTTGGTTTCGGAAATTTGTCCCCTTGAGCAGGGGACCGGCAGGAATCTTGTCATCGACTCGATATGAATCTGGAACCACGCCGTGATATGTAACCACCGCAGGCAGCGGCGAGTTTCCCGCCCGAAAGTACCCGGCGCTTCCCAATGCCGGATAGACGACTTGCCTCAGAAGCGGGCTCAGCAGGCGCATTGTTTAACAGTGACCTCGCTGGTACCAAAAAGCATTCTCTCCAGAACCTTGGAGTCGATCGGTTCGGAGACCTGTGGCGGCGCCCATGCACTCCAGTCCGCAATCATCTCGGGTATCGCGTCCAGTTCACTCGGGCTGTCGAGCATGCGTCCCATTCCAAATCTCGCCAGCTGCCGGCTGTACCCGAATCCGCTGTGGTCCAACCATCCACATAGGAAATAGGGCACGCCTGCCGACCGGCATTCTGCCGCCACACTGGAATCAACTCCGATCCCGCACCATGCATCTGTCAGAACCTGTTCCAGTAATGGCTCGGCAGTGATCTTTACCAGCGACATGTGCTCGTCGCTCAGAACTGATCGCAACACTCGATCCCGATCTCTGACATTTTCGAACGGGTGCAGCTTGACCACGACACGACGCCCAGTGCGAATTGCGAGCGCACACACGTTCGGCATCACATCCCTGTAAATCTCCGCGGTGCGACCGCCCATGACTTCATACTTCTGAGAGAAAAACACAATATCCCTGCCGCATTCTTGCCGGTCACGCCTAAGTCGCGACACAAACGACGCTGGCGCCCCGATCTCCACCAGCTCCGCATCAATGTTCGACGCCCGGAGCAGATATTCCCTCTCCATCTCCGTCTTCACCAGGTAACTGCCTGCATAAGCCTTCTTGAACAGCAGCCCTCCATCCAATGCTCCGTGATAACAGTACACAGCATTCAATCCCATTCGGGCTGCAAGGATCAGCGGTATGCGTGTGTAGTAATTGAGGTCGTCAGCGCACAGAACTGCTGTGATGGGCTCCTCCTTGAGCAGCGTGTGCCACGCGTCCCGCAACCGCAGCCCGGTTTGAAGATGGACAGGAAAATCCTGCCACACGCCAGCAGCCCGCGATGCCCGAAGTTCTTCAGTTTCTGTAAGCACCGTTTTTTCGAACCACGCCCAGTGGCTCCTTAGGTCCTTTTCCTCTCCGTGCAGCACATCAGCTGGTTGGGCATAGGAGGAGAGAAAAGTTTGCCGGGCGTTGCCTGGCAATTCCGCACAGGCCCCGCTCCTTCGCGTCGCCGCGAGAAGGAATTGTTTCTCCGGAAGGTCCGCAGCATACTGCAACAGCAAACGGCTAACATTCGAGTATGCCGACGGCAACAATACGGTCGGAGCGTCCACTGAAGCGCGCTGCGCTTTCGCGAAGTAACGCCGCACCGAGTAGTCCGGATCCCACTTGTCACAGGCAATCTCAAAAGCATTCGCCGGACTCAATTTCACTGCCGATCTCAGCGACCGAGTCCATCGTTCTAGAAAACCCGGCGCCGCTTGGAACCTTGGGATTGGCCGCCCCATCAAGCCGCCTAACAGCTCGGTATACGAGTTCCGCCGCGTTGCGTGGTACACCGCATTCGAGCCTAGTTCCCCAGTCAAACACTTCAGCAGGTAAAACGCCCGCAACTCGTGATACTTCACAACCCCAATAATTTCCCACCAGTCCAACCCGGTTCGGTCGACCAACCTGTCGCGTCCCAGATCGAGTATCCGCGGAATCGACGCATAGCTCTGCCCATCGCCCGCAAACTCGTGAATGCTGCGCACCGGCGTACCGCATCGCTCGCTCCACATTTGGTACGTACTTGGGGCAGCGAAACCCAAATCGATAATCAACTCCCAATCGATGCTCGCCCAAGGCCCGCGCCACGGAACATCTTCGTTATGTAGTAGCAGGACCTTCATCATGCACGAACCTGCGTTCATCGAATCGATCGCACTAGCTCGAACGCTTCCGCCGCTTTGCATCCCGCTACACTGCCCCAGCGTTGCGCGATTGCCCTCAGAGCCTCGCTTGACCGGGGATGCGGAAACGCTCTGACTTCACTTTCGTATTCCTGCATTCCCTTAAGCTTCGTATCGAGCGTCGCGGAAATGTCAACAAACACATTGGGGCGAAACGCTGGCGACAACTGTTGGAACGCCCACTCCGTCGACGATGGAATTTCGAACATGTACACGTCCCGCACTGAATTGCGCTGCCCGGGGCGGGTCGCCGTCAACACGGCCTGGCTTAATATCCGGTGATCGACGTTCAGGTCTCCGCCGTGGTGCGTGTACACAGCCTCTGGTCGCCATCGTTCGATGATTTGCTCCACCATCTTCACCACGTCGAGCAGCGGCACCGAATCAAATCTGTTGTCAGGCAAACCATGTAACGACAATTCTTTCGCGCCTAGCAAGTCGGCTACTCGTTGACTGCTGCCGTGCAGAGACTTGATGGCATCCGGGTCAGCCCCCGCGCGATCTCCGTGTCTTGAGGTGATTCCCTCGCCCAGAATCGACAGGTAAACTGAATGGCCTTCCCCCGCCAGTCGGGCTGCCGTGCCGCCACATCCCAGCAACTCATCATCCGGGTGCGCTGCTACCACAAGGACATTCATGCCGGAACGCGCTCCTGCTGCAGCATGATCTCTCGACTCTTCGGACCCGCATTGAACAGCAGATCCAGCGCCGTCATGTTCGGTTCGAAGCCCCCATAGGCTTGCCCGTATACCGGGTGATCGTAGTTGTGATACCGGACCTCAACCCCTTGCGCTGCGAACAACTTTTCCCGCACATAATTTCGTCCTAACGGTCCTGACAAATAAACTTCGGCGTTCATCTCACGACAAAGGTTCAGAACAAGTTCATCCTTGTGACCTCCAGCTTGCATCTCCGAGCTGAACCGAATTGGCGTAGAAATGTCGAATGCCTCGAGAAGATACTTAGTCATCACCCATGCCAGATCCTGCAGTCGCGTCCACCTCTGGCTATAAACGTTCTCGAAGAATGCAGCGTGGGTTCTGAAGTATGGAGCTTTCGAATAATTGTTGGACAGCGTGGCCCAATGCTTTTTCGCCCACGGCCGCTCATTGTCGATCTCAACCTCACGAATATTCAGTTCGCCGAATCTGCCCGCCGTTTTGACCGGCACTGTGAGCCAGCACCAGCCTTGTGCCGTGCGTGCCTTGTTTCGATTCGTAAAACTGTTTTTCTCAAATTGCACGCTGTCGAGGATGATATGCACGTCAGAAACGGCAATGCGATGAAAGTAGCCCAACCACGGAAGATAAGCTGGCTGGTTGATGGAGATGATCATGCCTTCGCAGTTTTATACATGTATACGGTGAAATCGCGGGGATGGTAGTCGTGCCGCAGAACTACCCACGGGGTGAGAGTTCGACAGAATTGCAAAACCTCTGCTGGATCAGCGTAGAACTCGCCCGCCTCCTTGTCCTCCGCCCACGAGCTTAAGGAATTAAAAGCGACCGCATGCTCTCCGACCGCATACATACGACGAACAATCTCCTACATAGTGGGCCACGCCTCATCGCCCATCAAATAGAAGATCCCATTCGCCGTGACCAGGTCGAAGCGCTCGCGAATAGAATCATCCAGAATATTTGCCAGCTTCACCTCGCAACCCGGGTCGAGGCGGCGCGCTTCTTCCACCATGGCGGGGCACACATCAATTCCGGAATACCGCACCTCACCAAAGTGATCTCGCAAGAAACGATGGAAATCCGCAAAGCCACATCCAACGTCGAGAACGCTGCGGCCCTTGACTGACATGGCTTCGCTTAATACCCGAAACTTTATTTCTTGTGACTGCGGCCTCCCATAGTCGCAGGCACGAGGATCATGTCCATACTTGTTCACCAGATCCTGGTAGTAGTTCGCAATCCGGCCGAACGGATCTACCGCCTGCTCAAGCACGAAACCTCTCCTCGCACACTCGCAACAATGCGCTGACTACGTAGTCCTGTTCCTCTTCTGTGAGGCTGGGATAAAGCGGCAGCGACAACAATCTCCGGTACGCTCGATCGGCTGTGGGCGCCACTGGCCCTCCCGGCAATCGCCAGTCACTCACCGGCAGAGCCGCATCCACTCCCTCTCGGCGCAGTTCTTCAACGAATTGCTGCGCATTTCCGCTCAACACCTCGACAACGAACCGGTACCAAATCCTTTTCTCATGCCTGGGAGGAAGCCGAAACAGCTTGCCACTTCCCGCCGAGGAAAGCAGATCGATATACCGCAAAGCCAGCGCTTCTCTTTCCGCAAGCATCTCGGGCAAACGCTCCAGTTGAGCCAGTACCAGGGAAGCTTCCAGATCGCTCATCTTGTCATTCATGCGATGGGCATCGGGAAGCTTGTCACCATAATCCCGAGCTGAGCTGACGAACTGAAAAACATCCGCAGAGTTAGTGAGAACCGCTCCGCCCTCGCCTCCCCCCAACAGTTTCGTTGCATAAAAAGAGAGAATTCCAATTTCAGATCTGCCGCCCAATGCGCGCCCATCTACGTCCAATCCAAACGCGTGAGCGCAGTCTTCGATAATTGGGATCCGCGTGTTCTGGCCATAGGCGAGATCGGCCGGAGCGCCAAATGTGTTCACAGCAATAATCGCCTTGGCGTCCGTTACCGAAATTGCTTGCCTGCAGCACCGCGCATCCAAATTCCATGTGTCGCTTTCAATGTCAACCGGCACCGGTTCGGCGCTCCACGACAAGCAGGCGTTTGCTAGAGCTACGCACGAATACGCGGGAACCAGAACGCGTGCACCCTGAGTAACTCCTAACGCTCCAAGTGCCAGGCGCACCGCCGACAATCCTGAAGCCACGCAAACGCAATATTTCACTTTGGCGATTCGGGCTAACTCACACTCCAGTTCAGCTACCCGAGGACCCTGCGCCCACTGCCCACTTCGAACCGTCCGCGTCACCGCCTCCACTTCCGCCTCTCCAAATGTCAGGCGATTGTGCGGAACCTCTCTCGTCCGGGTCGGCTTCGACACAACGCTCATACGTTCCGCCGCAGCAGCTTGAAGATTTTGTGACCCGGTGCGCATCTTGCAAGTATTTCCACGAACCCAGCTCTCCGGAAGGCCGACTGCCCAACTTCGTTCTCCGCCCTCACCAACGCTACGACTGCATGAATCGGCCACTCTTCAAAGATCAGCTCGCACCCATTGCGGATGGCTTCAATTCCCCATCCATGTCCGGTGAATTCGCTTGCAAGGTAGACCGAGATAACACACTCCGACTTCTCCACCAGATCAAATCGCACTTGCCCGATCGGCACGCCGTCTCTTTCGACAATGAAGATATGACGCTTTCCGCTGGTGATCGACTGCGAGAACCACTCCTCGTGCTCCGTCCAGGTAACCTCCCGCTGCGATGAGCCGAGACGGACGATTACGGGATCGTTTCTCCACTCGAATATCAATTTCGCATCTGCCGCAGTTGCGGGACGCAAGCTGATCGTCTCGACACTATTCACGCGAAATCCTCCGTTGCAAACACATGCCCCGCGGGAACGTCCCTCGATAGAACACACTCGAGAAGCCGGTCAGCCTCCTTGGGGAGAAATCCAGAGCCCGGTCTTTTGAACGCAATGTCGTCCATCGAAAGGCGCTGGCCTGCCCGCAGTTCGCGCGCCGCAACGCACGACAACCGAAAATCGCGCCGCCCTGATTGTTCCGAAGACGCAGGAACAAGTTCGGACGAGCCAAGGCATTTCTCCATCGTCCGAATTGCTTGAACCAGGCGCCGAAACTCTTCAGGATCGGCCGAAAACCGGTGATCGGGTCCCGGCAACTCCTTATCGAGCGTGAAATGTTTCTCCAGGAAGCACGCGCCGAGAGCCACTGCGCCTGTCGCCGCCACGTTTTCCTCCGAGTGATCGCTGAAACCAACGGGGCACCCGAAATTTCGCGCGAGCATCGGTATTTTGCGCAAGTGCACCTCCTCCGCCCGTGTCGGATACGACGAGGTGCAATGCAGAAGGATGAATTCTTTACCTCCAGCCTGGCGGAACGCGTCCACTGCGTCCTGAATCTCTGCATGCGTTGCCATTCCGGTGGACAGCACCGTCGCAACCCCGCTCCGCGCCATGGCGCTAATAAGCGGCAAATGCCCGAGATAATCAGATCCATTCTTGAGCAGGGGAATGCCCAATCGTAAAAGCTGTTGCAGTCCATCGAGCGAGGTAGGAGTACTGAAGAACACTATTCCTCGGTCGTCAGCATGAGCACACAATTGGCTCAGTGCTTCGGGCGAAAGTTCGCACCTCTTGAACATTTCAAACTGGGACTCCGTAACCGTGGTCCCTTGCGACATGTATTCGTAAGTCAGAGCAGCGTCGGAGACAAAATCTTCCGTGCGATAGTTCTGGAACTTCACCGCATCCGCCCCCGCGTCGGCTGCAGCATCGATGCAGCGGTGCGCCAGGCCCAGATCCCCGTTGTGATTGATGCCGACTTCGGCGGCAACAAAACAAGGCTGCCCCGCCCCTACGCACGTTTTCCCGACACGTATAACTTTCATTGCGCACTCTGCAGGAAATTCACCACGCGTTTCGGCCCGAGGCCATCTACCAGTTCCTGCCCCGCTCTGCACATCGCAAAACGGCGCTCGCCATCATGCAGGAGCATCTGCACAGCATTGGAAATCGCCTCGCTTGAAACATCGGCGTGCCATCCCAGGTTGCAGGCAATACCGCGCTCCGCGGCGGCTTTCCCATTTTCCAGTTGGTCCTGTGAAATGGAGATCAACACGGAAGGAGTTCCCATGAAAGCTAGTTCCCAGCACGTTCCGCCAGCAGCCGAGATCGCCATATCTGCCCAGGCCATAAGCGGCGCCATGTTTACGGGATTCGATTCAACACCCACTCGTTGCCGCACACTCGCAGCAAACGTTCTGAGTTCATCGAGATGTCGGTAACCCGATCCTGCAACCACCCGAATTTCAGTACCCTCGTCCACGACTCCAACAACCGCGCTCAAAACCCTTAACGTCACATTCTCGGGATCGCTTGCTCCCATCGTCACCAGTAGCTTGCGCGCAGACGTTGAGCAGTCTCTTTTTCGCTCCATGCACGTAAATTCTGGACGCAGCAAAACGAATTGGCTTCCCAGCAGCAACCGTGTATGCGGTTCGCGTTGCACATAGATGGCTTCCGTTGCCCATGCACCCGGGTTCAGAATGACATCGGCGCAGTACTCACCCAGCGATCCGTTATCGTCCATGGTCAGCAAACGGACGTTCCGCTGTCGTAGCGCCCTATGGTATGGCGGCCCAAAGCCGTAGCCGTCCACCACCACCCAGTCGGCAACTCGCTCTTCCGCTAGAGCAGCACTGCACTCCATATCCTGCTCGCTGCTCACATCAGTTCCTAACCGAACAACTTCGCAGCCTTCGTTCTGAAGGCGCTGTTCAAGAGCGGGCATCATCGCGGCGGAAGCGAACGTCACCCTCCCGCCTGAGTCCTGCCAGGCCTTGCTCAATGCCAAACAACGCATGATGTGGCCCGCACCAATTTGCTCGCTGGCATCCGCCCGTATCACTAAACTTTTGCCGCCGTTGCTCATCCCGTTGCCCGGGTTACGGCCGCCCTGTCGATGTCGCTCCATTCCGTATGCTCATCGAGCACCGGCAAAACTTCTTCCCACTTGAAATGATCGTGGCCGAAGTGCG
>JBLNFC010000696.1:0-13752 GCA_050263355.1 Acidobacteriota bacterium | reverse complement strand
GGCGAACTTAGCTCGGTCGCCGTGGCGCGACAATGGATGCATCTCAGGTTACAGCCCTTGGTAACCTCCCAGAAAATCAGACGCGCTTGTCCAGTTGCCGCTCCCGTAACGTGTGCCATGCTGCCCGCTGCCATAGAGGTTCTCCTCACCGGGACTGGAGTGTGTTTGCCACTCCTGAACGGAAGAGTAGAGGACGATGAACATGGGAGCCGTGACCAGAGTCACGCGCAATTGTGATGTGCGTCACGCGGCTAAGCTGATGGGATGAATGGCGTTACGGGCCGGACCCGCCGGTGTGGCAGTCGCTGCAGTTCACGGCTGTCATGTCGCCCAGATCGATCGGATGCTTAAAAGGTGCGCCTTCCGTCGTTACAAGCGCGGTATCCCCTTCACTCTGACTCAGCACGGTGTGGCAAGTATTGCATTCTTTGGAAACGACCTTGCCCTCGGCGCTGACATGCTGGCCGTCATGGCAGCGAAAACATCCCGCAAAATAGAAATGACCGATGTTGTTGTTGTGAGTTCTCCAGTCCAGTTTCATCTCTGGAAAGGTTGTCGTACGGTAGATCCTCTGGAGTTCCGCGATCGAATTGCGCATGTCCATCTGCTTCGACGATTCCAGGGCGGGGTACTTGCTCGAATAAAACTTGTGGATTTCCGTAGCGATGCCCTGCATGGCTTCGTCAGTACTCTTGTAAGAATTCGTTAACGCCGCAATTGCCGTCTGTTTTAGAAATGGCAATGAAGCATCGAGCCGGTGAGCAAGCAACGCCTGATCTAGAGCCTGGTCGGGAGCCACATAGATGTGGGTGGGCCGGTTATGGCAGTCCACACAATCCATGCGATGCTTGGGTGCCTTCTGAAGCTGTTCCTTTGTAAGCGTTGCATCGTTGGCAAAGTACTCGGTTACGCGCCCCTGAAGGTCTTTAACATGGATATAAGGGATGGTCTGGCGTTTTTCATCGCTGGCAACATAAGCGATCTCATTTTTGATATTCATGTGCCAGTGAATGCCCTCCGGCGCCCCCGTTGCCGGATCGCCGCCACCAGTCTTGATCAGCATTCGGATCTGTCGACGCGTGTTCTTCTCGTCACTGGCATAGTGGGTAAATACTTTTAGCTGCGCTCCATAGAATTTACGCGGCCAATGGCATTGTTCGCAGGTTTCCTGCGCGGGACGCAGGTTATGGACAGGAGTAGGAATAGGCCGCGGGAACGTCTTGAAAGCTGTGGCAAACACCTGGCGCGCGCCAGAAAGCTTTGAGCGCACGTACCAGGTCGCGCCCGCACCGACGTGGCAATCTACGCAAGCCACTCGGGCATGCGGCGAGAGTTGGTAGGCCGTGAACTCTGGATTCATGACACTGTGGCAGAGCTGTCCGCAGAACTGCACTGAGTCGGTGTATTCGTATGCTCGGTAGCTGCCTACCGCGCTCATCATTACGAATACCAGCACAAAGGTGAGGAAAAATGCCACCGCTCCGCGTTGTCCAGGATCGCTGAAGTCGATGCGCAGGTAACGGCCTGCATCAGAGGGCTGGCGAGTGCGCTCGCGCCTGCGGTGATACCAAACGCCTAAAAAAATCAGCACTAAGCCGAGGATCAGGAAACCTGGGGCCACCATATACGCCAGAATGCCGACGTAAGCATTGGCGCGTTCGGACATTGCATCAATCAAGAATAGAAAGAAGACGTTGATCAGACTGACTGCGGCAAGAGCAACGCCGACGAGGGAGATCGGGTTGCGGACGAGTTCACTAATCTTGGACACTGCGGCTGATCGAAGCGAGCTTGAGGACTGCTGGTCTTTTGATTGCGAATCTTCTGACATTCGTCACTCCCCGCCTGTCCAATAGACTCCGCCGCGTGCTTCGCTGCGTAGTCATTAAAAAGATCTTGATAAGTTCCCAACCGAGTAATCGGCCGTGCTCAGGAGCGCCGCTCGGACACGACCTCCTCCTCATCGGGCTGGATGTCCTCGGTTGTCGTGGCCTTCTCAACGGAGGTACCCCCTTGTCCCTTTGCCGGGACGGCAGCGGGAGCAACCTGGTCAGCGGCAGCATCGGATCGTGCGGCTTGCAGAAGCGTTTCCGAATCGAGCGCGTGCTCGTTGCGATAGTGCTCGAACGACATCTTGCCGTCCCACCACGTCCAGTTCATCGGATACACGTCGGGGTCAAAGAAGACTTGATAGAAGTGCCAGACCACGATGGCCAAGCTGGCCAGCACTGCCTCGTAAAAGTGAATAGCGGTTGCCACATCAAGCCACCAACGCGGTAGCAGACTGCCGAACGATATCTTGGCCCACAGCATGATGCCGGTCCCTGCCATGACGATCAGTCCCCAGACCAACGCCCAGTACTCCGCCTTCTCAGCGTAAGTGAAGCGGGCGAACTCGGGCTTTTTGGAATGGAAGCCAAGATAATAGCGCATTGTGTCCCAAAGGTCGCCCGCATCCTTAGCAGTGGGTGCCAGATCGCGAACTAGGCGTCGGCCATCGCTAGTAAGGAACGCGTAAAACAAATGGTAAATTCCGGCGGAAATTAGAAACACGGCTGCCGCTCGATGAATAATTCCGCGAACCTTCTCACTCATACCTAGTGAGGCGGCAAACCATGAATCGGGATACTTCAGCGCGAATCCAGTGAACACAAGGACGATGAAGCTTACAAACAAGGTGATGTGCTGCCAGCGCTGATTTTTGCTCATACGCGTGACCAGACGAGAATGCGACTTGCGCCGCTCAATCGCCTTACGCCGCCAGATAATGAAATTGTGCAGAAACATACCGCCGATGACAAAGGCGATCATGCCCACGTAGAAACGGCGGATCCAACGCACAGCGACGCTGCCCACATCCGCGGACAGCGGAGTATCCACGTGCACCTTGCCCACTATGAACTTCTCTCCCACGCCGGGGTGGCATTGGCCGCATGTCTGGACAAGGTTCGCCTTATTGACGGTTGATCGAGCATCACTCGATGGCAAGATATTGTGTACTCCGTGACAGCTGGCGCAGTTTGCAACCACCTCTGAGCCGAGTTTCGAAGCCAAGCCGTGATAACTCTGCAGGTAAGTCGTTGCGCGCGCCCCGGGTATTCCCAATTCTTGCGATAAGCGCACCCCTTCATGGCAGCGCGCACAAGTGACCTTGGCGAGGTTCTGCGCAGAGACTGACGAATTCGGATCCAAGTGAGCCTTTATGGAGTGGATACCGTGGCAATCAGTGCATACGGGAGCCTGCCAGTTTCCACGCGCAATCGCCTGGCCATGAATGCTCTGTGCAAATTGTGTTTGCACGGAGCTGTGACATTTGGCGCAAGTTGAAGGAACGTTGAACTTGAAAATAGGCGACTTGGAATCGCTCGCGGACAAGATTTCATGGTAACCGTGGCAATCGGTGCATACGGCAGCTTTGTCTGAGCCGGCAGCGACAGCCCGCCCGTGCACACTCTCTTCATACGAGAGAAATGGCTGCGTGCTGTGACCGCTTGCTTCCATTACGAATTTCTGTTCATGACATGTGCCGCATGTGGCGGCGATATTTGCATGGCTGACGCGTGATTTGGGATCAGCCGCAGGAAGAATCTCATGTGGTCCGCCATGGCAGGAGACACAGGTGGCAGAGTTCCCGTCCCCTTTTTTCAGAGCTTGGCCGTGAAGACTGCGTTCATAAGCTGCTTGCTGATCGGCATGGCACTGTGCGCACGATAACTTCGCGGGGGAGTTCTCGTGAGGTGAAGTCTTCACGTCAGTGTGGCAGTCTACGCACGTAAACATGCTGTGGATCGAATTCTTGAAGTGTTCCTCGCTGACGAAGAGACTGACCTGCTTGCCTGCGACTTCCTTGGTCATGCTGGAATCGTTATGGCAGGCAAGACACTCCTCGTTGCTGGGCTTGGTCGGAATGGGTTTCTTGTTATCGCTTGCGCACAGTGGAACGACGAGAGCTAGCACCAGAATGGCGACGCCAAAGAACAGACAGGCAAAACGAGAACCCGAGACTGGGGGAGAAGGTCCCCTCCCGCACTCTGCAGTTTGTGACATCAGCAACGCCCTCCTCCGACCTCACACCCACATGTGACAACACTTTCATTGTTGGGGATGCAAGGGCAGGGCCACAGTGAGAGAACTCACCCGCTGAAGTGACGGTCATCACACAAGCGGGTGCTAAGGCTGTGAACAAGGAACGGCGTAACTGCCCGGCGGGATTCGACCTCGTCGCCTGGAATACGAGAGCATAGGCATCTCACGGGGCACGCTTGCGAATAAGCGTTAGGCGGGCGATTAGAAGATGTTTACCTTCTAATGAAGGTGTTCCGCACGCGGCCGGCGTGTACGCGCTAATCCGATAGAACGTACACGATCGTATGCCGTATGCAGATCATGGCTAAGCAGGTGCACGACCTGCAGGCAGGCTTCCCGGTAGTTGCGAAGGAATTTGAGCAGTTCCTTACGCTGCACCATGGCAACTTTGCCGTCATCGAGCATCTCGGCGCTTACTTCATAACCGCCACCGGACACCGAGGCACTAAGGCCAAGAACTTCACCGGGAGCGGCTATGCGCAAGGTCAGACGCTTGCCCGTCTCCGAGCAGATGAACAGTTTGGCCCGGCCCTCACACAACACAAAAATCCCGCGCGCGCTTTGGCCCTCATGGAACAACGTGCTGCCGCGAGGGTACAAGGCGACGGTCTTCAGAGAATCAAACGCTTCCAACGCGTCGGCAGGCAGATCGCAGAAGAGCCGGTCGGGGCGAAGGACGCAATCAAAGCAGCTCGGCTGTAGCGCGGTCTCCATGCTGCTTTGATAGTCCTCAGCCGGATTGGCAGCAGTGACTACAGTCACCCCTCGCCGTGACCCGTGGCACAGGGGAACTGTGTTCAACCATTAGTGGCGAGCGTCTTCAAAGCAGCCTTGTTGCGAATCAGCAAAGTTGAGCCTTTCGACTGCACGATCTGTCGCTTCTTCAGATCGGCAAACAGACGCGTGACGGTCTCCCGCGACGTCCCTATCATCTGCGCGATTTCTTCATGCGTCAGAGCCAGTTTGAGCCGTGGTTCCACTTTGGCTGATTCACCATTACGAGAACTCCACTCGAGGAGAAGCTTGGCTAATTTCTCTCCTGCCGAATGCGACAATCCCAGGGAGCGCACTTCATGACAGGCGTTGTTATATTTGTCGCTGAGCTGCTCCGCAACCTTGAAGCAAGCGTCCGAGTGTTCCTTCAGGAAACGCAGGAAGTCTTCTCGCTTAACAAAATTCACCTGGCAAGGGTCGATAGTCTCGGCGGTCAGCTCGTAGGGCTTTCCGGATACTGTCGCGCTGAGGCCGAGGACCTCTCCCGGTTCGGCAATTTTGAGGATGAGAGTTTTCCCATCCGTAGCACAAATGGACAGCTTAACGCGACCTTTGCAGAGGACGAAAATGCCTCGAGGCGCCTGGCCCTCAACAAACAGCACCGCTCCCTTGGGATAAGCAGTTGCGTACTTGATGGTCTCAAATGCCTGGAGAGCGGCCGTATCCAAGTCGCAGAAGATCCGGTCGGCACGCATCTTGCAGGTCAAACAACTTTCAATGATATCGAGTCCGTACGGTGACAGCACAGCGCACCCCCTGTGGTGACGTCCACTGGCGGCCTGTATTGCAATTGCCAATCTCGTGTGACGTACATCACCCCATCAGTGTCTGCCCGATACCAAAGCCTATGCTGTGACTTTTGGCACAAGTTGTTGTGATACGGCTCACAAATTGATCCCGCGCAGCTTCTGCTCGCAATCAGGGTTGTTTCAGGGCATACTAGCGAAGCATGGGAACGGTACGGAAAGCGGACCAAACGGCCGAATCACAGGGCACTCATGAAAACAAGTTGTACTTGCACCCACGCCGCGCGCTACTGCCGGGCAGCGATTCCCATCGCAAACAGCGCCGCAGAATGGTGGCAGCAGCATTCTTGCTGTTGCTTGCTCTTGGAGTACTTCTGATACGCGACCGGGACCTGTGGTTCGGACGTGCCGACACAGACGTAGCAGAAATTGACACAACGGAAGCGGCCAGCATCGAGCCCCATCACGCCGCCGATAAACCTGCCCAGGTGCAGTTGAGGGCAAAAACGAGAAAACGCGGGCCTGTGACCGTTCCCGGCGGCATCGGGGCCGGCATTGAGTCACCGATTGTCACCGACCGTAAAGCTTTGCCGCCGATGGAAGTCCAGGTCGTTTCCGATGGTGAACCGCGAACGCTGCGGCCCAACAACGACTCTGTAAAGGTTGAAATGCAGGAGAGCCGCGAGCCGGATTCTTCTCCGATGTTGCAATTTGCTGAAGCCGCTGTCCCTCCCTCTATCAACGTCTCCCAACGTGTGAAGATGTCCGCAGATGCCAGGAAAGCGTTAGAAACGCCTGTCGCACCTTCGTATCCTGTACTTGCCCGACAGATGAAAGTACAGGGGGCGGTTGCGATTCAGGCGCTAATAGGCGCCAGCGGCGAGATCCAGGACCTCCGCATCCTGAGCGGCCCCAGCATTCTTGCTTCGGCTGCTCAAGAAGCTGTGCGACAGTGGCGATTCAAACCATATCTGCAGAACGGACAACCCGTCGAGACCCAGGCAAGAATAACGGTTAACTTCACGATCTCAACCTTCTAGAGACGGGGCCCTCGGCCTCGGTCGCAATCGCAAGCTCGTAAGGGTCAATCTGGCTATCGGACTTGGGTTCGTATGCTTTCTATCCGAATATGCTTTCGGCCAGTCGGCTGGAAAAAATGAGCATCACGGTTCCGATCCAGACGCTCCCTCGGGAACAGGGACCCACTGGATTATTTGCGATCTGCAACTCAGGCCCGGAGCAAATGAGGAACAAGTGGAAGAGGCGATGCGAGGCCATCTCCCGAGAAAAGGCGAATTGGTTGGCAAGTAGGGCCGCCACGCATGGTTCCTAGATAGATCACCGCGATGACTCCCTTAGGTCACACCTCCTCGTGATTCGAGTCACATACTCCGCCTAGGCTCCCAGCAACAATCCGGATTGGGATGGATTCGTCTGATTTGCGCCTGTCGTGCATGGGTGACGAATACTCCACCCGCTCGGATGCCGAGCATTGTTTCCGGGGAGTGACTCGAAGACAGGGTCGACGGAGGAAGCATGACGATCTCGAAGCAAGAAGCTCTCGACTATCACCTCGGAGGGCGACCGGGCAAAATCGAAGTGACGCCTACGAAACCTTGTCGCACCCAACGCGATCTGAGCCTCGCCTACACACCAGGGGTGGCGGACCCCTGCCGCGAGATCCAGAAAAATCCGCACGATGCATTTAAATACACCGCCCGCGGGAATCTGGTGGCCGTGGTGTCGAATGGAACGGCGGTACTCGGCCTGGGCGATATCGGTGCCTTGGCGGGCAAGCCTGTAATGGAAGGTAAAGGGGTTTTATTCAAAAGATTCGCTGACGTCGATGTT
Source organism: Acidobacteriota bacterium (assembly GCA_050263355.1). GTDB lineage: Bacteria > Acidobacteriota > Terriglobia > Terriglobales > Acidobacteriaceae > Gp1-AA122. Next base: position 6,295 of record JBLNFC010000696.1, on the reverse strand, counting down.
TTCGACATTGAACTTGATACTCACGACGCGGATGAGGTCATCAAAGTTTGCCAGTTGCTGGAGCCCACGTTCGGCGGCATCAATCTTGAGGACATCAAAGCACCAGAATGTTTCTACATCGAAGAAACACTCAAGAGGACAATGAAGATTCCCGTGTTCCACGACGATCAGCATGGAACTGCAATCATCTCGGGAGCAGCGCTGCTGAACGCCTTGGAAGTCATCGGCAAAGATATCCGGAAGATCAGGGTCGTTTTCAATGGCGCCGGAGCTGCAGGCATCGCTTGCGCAGAGCACTACGTGCGTCTCGGAGTAAAGCGCGAAAACATTATCCTCTGCGACACCAAGGGCGTAGTGTATGCCGGCCGCACTGAAGGCATGAATCCGTACAAGGAGCGCTTTGCGCGAGATGTGCCGTTCCGTACGTTGGCAGAAGCTGTCAAAGATGCTGACGTGCTCGCGGGACTATCGATCAAAGGCGCATTCACTACAGCGATGCTGAAGTCCATGGCGCCTCGACCGATCGTATTCGCGATGGCGAATCCTGACCCGGAAATCACCTACCAAGAGGCCAAGGCTGCACGGCAGGACATCATCATGGCCACGGGGCGATCGGATGACCCTAACCAGGTGAACAATGTACTCGGATTTCCTTCCATCTTCCGCGGAGCGCTCGATGTTCATGCGACAGCGATCAATGAGGAAATGAAACTTGCTGCCACACGGGCATTGGCATCGCTTGCCAAAGAGGATGTTCCGGACTCGGTATGTCGGGCCTACGGAGTTGATCGGTTGAGCTTTGGTCCTGACTACATCATCCCCAAACCATTCGACCCCCGGGTTCTGCTTTGGGAGGCATGCGCTGTGGCGCGGGCCGCTATGGAAACCGGCGTGGCACAAGAACCTGTGAACCTTGATGACTACCGAGAGCAACTGGAGACGCGCTTAGGCAAGGCGCACGGTGTCATGCGTCTCCTGATCCATAAAGCGCAGAGCAATCCCAAGCGAGTCGTGTTCCCCGAAGGGGATAATGACAAAGTTCTACGTGCGTGTCACATCCTGATCGAGGAAAATGTAGCAACACCGATCTTGCTAGGCAGCAAGGCTCTAATCGAAGCAAAGGCGGCTGACCTTGGTATTGAACTCGAACGCATGCAACTTGTTGACGTAGAGCGCGCTCCGCAACGGGACGCTTATGCCTGCGAGTTTTACGAAATCCGGCAACGCCGCGGAGTCACTTTTTCCGAAGCTCGCGAGGCAATCAGCAATCGCAACCTGTTCGGCTGTCTCATGGTCCGCGCAGGACACGCAGATATTCTGATATCCGGAATCTCTCAACATTACCCGGATACCATCCGGCCCGCTCTCCAGGTGATCAAGCTCAGACCAGACATCCACAAGGTTGCGGGGTTATACACACTGGTGACGCGTAAAGGAGACCTGCTCTTCCTTGCTGATTGCAGCGTGAACGTGGAGCCCAGCGCGGAGGAACTGGCCGAGATAGCCGCATGTGCGGCAGAGGCCGCGCGGCGGTTTGATGTTGTCCCGCGGGTAGCAATGCTGTCATTTTCCAATTTCGGCAGTACCAGGCACCCGCAATGCGACAAGATGAGACGAGCAACCGAACTGGTCAAGCAGCGCGAACCTTCGCTAATTGTGGATGGCGAGATGATGGCCGACATCGCCGTTTCGCCCGAACTACTGCAACGGGAATATCCGTTCTCGACGCTCAAGGGTTCAGCCAATGTACTCATCTTCCCCGACCTCAATTCCGCAAACATCACCTACAAATTGCTTATGAAAATCGGAGGCGCTGAGGCCATAGGTCCCATTCTGATGGGGATGAGCAAGCCGGTATACGTCTTGCCCCGAGGCGCCGAGGTGGAAGACATCGTGAACATCACCGCCCTTGGCGTAGTGGAGGCGCAAAGCAACGGCCGGGCAAAAGGGATGCCTACGACAAGCACAAAGACCGCGACCGCAGCTCAGTGAGAGCATTGACGAACAGGACAAGACCGCAGCTCAGTTCTGTGCCTGTTTTTCGCAGGTTCTGGATCCGGGGCCGAAAAATAGACGACAAAAAGAGCGTCCCGAGACTTTTGCGAGCCTCGGGACGCCCGAGCAGCCCTCCCCCAGAACTACTCGCCTGAAAGATTAAGACTCATGACGACGGCGGAGAATGGCACATCCGTGCTACAGCGACCCACCAAGGTGCCAGCCCTTCATTTCGATTCATGATGGTCAAACACACCCTTGGCTAAGTGGCTTTTCGCGTCGCCCAGCAGCCTAAGTTATTGCAATTCAATGAAGCCAGCTGCGGAAGGCCATGTCCGGAAGGCCCATGAACCTCCTTCTCGTCTTCTGTAACTTGGCAGAGGGAGGGGATGGAACTAGCTTAGGGACATGCTCCCCCGCGCTCTCGTATTTTCGTCTGACGAGCAGGCGTCCAAACTCCTGCGGCAAGTCCTGTCGGAGCTTCAGGTCGAGGTCTCATATTGCCGTGAGATCTTCGCCGCCGTCGAGGAACTGACCAGCCGAACCTTCCAAATCATTGTGATTGATTGGTGCCAGGAACTCGAGGCCAGCTTCCTGTTCAACATGGCCCGCGATCTGAAGTCGACACGGAACACACATACACTTGTCGCCGTTGACGCCCAACTTGCGCCAATCCTCGTGGTAAATCCAGACAGTTTTCTGGAGAAGCCCTTTACCGCCGAGCAGGCTCGGATAGTATTGCTGCAATGTCCGGCTCTGCGGGCATTAGCGCAACTGTCACCGCCGCCCGCGCCTTCACGCGAACTTGAAGGTCAGCGTCAGGCTCCGACTTCCGCCGACAACTTGGCCGGGGCAAAGTCCGCGCATATCAGCAATGAACCGGGCCTTGCTCCTCTGGTCGCGTCGGCAACACGGTCTTGGGGGCGCCGAATTAGCTCCTCCGGCTCCAACTCGCAGCAGGAACGCAGATTGGTTCGACCAGGAAACTCGACTGCTAAGAAGACGGTCGCATTAGGCTGCCTGCTAGCGTTGTTGGTTGCGGTTGTGCGCGGTGAGAAACAACTTGGCTACTTGCCGGCCGGGCTGTTCGGGTATGACCAGGTCAGCAAGCAGCTGTTCTCGCGGCAAAGACGCCCACTGGGCGGACGTCTTACGACTTCCTCGCAGACTGATGTCAAGCCGCTCCCAGAGCTCAGCTATGTTCGCAGTGACGACTTTGGACGCACCAATTACGCGCGGAACTTTTCCGGAAAAATCTTGGTGCGCCCGATCTTTGGGCAGGGATTCTCAAGCTTACAGACGGTGACCACACCACGTACACAAGTCATCGAGGCCGAAGCCAGCACGCAGCCGGCTGAAACCACCGGGCCTACCGGAGCCAATCCTCTGATCCCCGCGAGTCTTTACCGCTCTGCGCATCTGTTTTCACTTTACGGAGGTACGAGTCACCCGGCGATCACTCCGGCAAACTGGTCGACGGGTCCAATCATGATCCCCGAAGAAATGTCCAGGGCGCTGCTGACTCATCAGGTCTTGCCGAGTTATCCCCTAGAAGCGCTACGCGCCGGGCTGCAGGGGACAGTGGTCCTTCAAGCGTTGGTGGGAAGAGATGGATCCGTTGAAGACCTGAAGCTAGTTCAAGGATATTTTGCGCTCGGCAATGCCGCGATCGCGGCGGTAAAACAATGGCGTTTCCGGCCCTACAGGCTTAATGGCGAAATTGTGGAAATGCAGACTCTGCTCACCTTAACCTTTCCTCTCAACAGCGACCCCCAAAACCGGGCCAGTTCGGATGGGAGCTTAATGACGTATGGCGCATGGAAATGAAGCGAACGATAGACCTCGCGCAAGACGCGTAAAGCTTGCAGGAACCGTGATTGCCGTAATTCAGCTTGATAATGGCCAGCAAGTCAGAGCCAAACTGCACCAACTTTCCGCAACCGGGGGCGTCCTACAGATTCCGGAACCGCTCAACGAATTCGTACAGGTGAACTTGCTCTTTCAGCTTGGGCGGGCCGCGGTGCGGAAGCGGGCAGAAATGCTGGGACCAATCTGGGCGACCAGGGCATGCCTGCAGCCGTTCCGCTTTACTAATCTCAGTGATCTCGATCGTGAGAACTTGCAGAATGACCTCGCGGGATTCCTGGGAAACGGATCCTCCCCTGCTGAGACCTAGAAGACGAGCCGCCAGGTCTGTATTGCTCCATACGTACTTTTGCGCGCAGTCGACGCTACAATCTTGGCATGCAGCGCTCGGGAATCGCGGATCTGCCGCTCCATGGGGGCCATGTGCCCTCATGGCTCGCCGACAGAATGACGAAGCTGGGTACCGCGATTGCGGAAAGTATTCTCTACCATTCCGGTCCGTCTGAACTGTTGTCGCGCCTGAGCGATCCCTTCTGGTTCCAGGCTCTCGGATCCGTGATGGGAATGGATTGCCATTCATCAGGAATTACCACATCAGTTTTGGGCGCGCTGAAACGTGGATTGAATCCGCGCGCCCACGAACTTGGAATTCATGTGTGCGGAGGCAGAGGACGGCACTCGCGACGGACACCGGAAGAACTTCGCGCCGTCGCGGAGACTCGTGGCCTGAATGGCGACGAACTGGCTCGCCTAAGCCGACTGACAGCCCGCATTGACAACAATGCCATCGTAGATGGCTTTCAACTTTATCTCCATGGTTTCATCGTAAGCGCAACGGGAGAATGGGCGGTTGTGCAACAGGGCATGAATGACCGCACCGGGCTGGCTCGCCGCTACCATTGGCACTCCTCATCGGTTCGCGATTTCACCTGCGCACCGCACACGGCGATTGTTGGGGAGTCACAAGGCACGATTATGAATTTGGTGGATGCAAACGCTGGGAGCGCCCAAGCTGCGATGCTGGACATCGTTCAAGAGAATCCTGAGCGTACGCTTGCCAGTGCACGAAAGCTGCGCATGGCGTCGCACCACGAGGTCCGTGCCGAGAATGTCGACCTAAACCGACTTGGGGCGGTGCTGGCAACTGCGTACGACCGAGAGTTGCGAGATTTCGCTTCCCTCTTGCTAGTAGAAAAGCTCGGCCCACGAACGCTGCAGTCCCTCGCTCTGATTGCGGAAGTCGTGCACGGCGCCCCCATCCGCTTCTCAGATCCGGCTCGTTTCTCGTTCGCTTTGGGGGGCAAGGACGGGCATCCCTTTCCTGTGCCGCTGAAGGTCTACGACGAATCGATCTCCGTGCTTCGCCGCTCCCTGGAAGTTGCGAAGTTAGGTGATTCTGAAAAGTTGGACGGATTCGCCCGCCTGGACGGCTTCGTCAGGGCAGTTGAGAGAAAGCGCAGTCCCCAGGCGAACTTCGAACAAGCTCTGAGGCATGAAGAAGACATTTCAAAGTCCATGGATGGAAGAACCGTTTTTGACGGTAAGAAGCGTTCAAAGAGACAAGGTGCTCAGCTTTCCCTTTTTGAATGACTTCTAAGTTTTACTTTTCTGAGATCGTGAAAGTGGCTGAGACTTTCTGGTTAGGGCTGAGGGTTATTGTTTTTTGCCAGCTGCGGGCTTCGCTGAAGAGGGGTCGTGGTACGATCCTGCCGGTCAGAACGTCAGTTGCTTTTTCCTGTCGCACGAGATTCCAACCTTCATGCCACGCCTCCAACTGATATTCACCCGGAGGGACGTCGGTGAGTTCGAAGTTTCCATTTTCGTCAGTAACAGAATAATAGGGGTGAGCAACGACGAATACCTGACCATTCATCCACACATGCCCGCCATTGCACTTGAGACTCACCAGGCCCGCGGTTGACATTGGCCGTGCCACCACCTTGTTGGGAAATGGAAAAGGGAGGTTGTAACTGGCGGCGCCTTCCATGTGTACCGTGTGCAGAGTGGCATCGGAGCTCTTCATCTCCAATCTGCCACCTTGCGGAACCAGCAGGATGTGGGGCTCGTAGCGGCAGCGCTTTTGATCCAGGAACTGCCGCGTTGGCGGCAGGTCCATGCTTTTGCCCTGTCGAATATCTTTGAGAAAAACTACCGTGTTCGCCACCCCACCACTGGGGCCGATTACGAGGCGTTCCAGGTCAGCGCTTTTATGATGTTCGGGGTCGCAGATTTCCTGATCTTTGCTGATAGGGATAACCAGCGAGTGGGGCAGGGGGCCGGTCCACCTGACAGTTCCGGACACAGTCCCACCATTAACGACCGAGATCACCTGATATTGGCTTTGGGCAGCGCTTTCGATTACCCCCAGTACTGCAATCAGGAAAAGAACGACGAGTTGGACTGAGCGATACATCATGCGCGTGACAGCGCATTG
>JBLNFC010000695.1:0-4441 GCA_050263355.1 Acidobacteriota bacterium | reverse complement strand
AACCTGCTTCTACTGTGAACCGCACCTGCGGCAACCACCTTGAATCGACAATCGTTTTTCGCCGGTGTTACTCTTAGCCGTTCCCTTATGTCGAACTTATCTATTGGAGTTGATCTCGGCGGCACCAACCTTCGCATCGCTGCTGTTGATGACCAAGGCATTCTGATCGAAAAAGTCACGCTAGGTACAAGGGTCGCATTGGGCCGTGATCACGTGCTCAATGACATGTGCGACGCCATCAAACGCCTCTCGGAGAAGTACCACACGCGTGCGCCGCTGTGCGGTATCGGCATCGGTGTACCTGGAATTATTGACCTCGAGACCGGCATGGTGCGGGAATCCCCCAACTTGCCGGGATGGTCAGATTACCCGGTACGTGATGAGATAGAAAAGCGCCTGGGCACCCGCGTTATCCTCGAGAACGACGCCAACGCCGCCGCGTTTGGTGAGAAGTGGTTGGGTGCCGGCCGCGGTGTGAACGATATGGCAATGCTCACGCTCGGCACCGGCGTGGGAGGCGGAATCGTGCTCGCCGGCCACATTTGGCACGGCATGAATGGCATGGCTGGCGAATTCGGCCATATGACCGTGGAACCCGAGGGCGTGCGTTGCGGATGTGGCAACCTGGGCTGTGTTGAACAATATGCTTCCGCAACCGCAGTAATGCGCATGGCTAAAGAAGCTATTGCCAGCGGTCGCTCTACTACTTTGGCTCACGCTGCCAGTACGGACGCCGAATTCAGCGCCAAGGCGGTCTACAATCTGGCAATCCAGGGCGATGAAGATGCTCGCAGAATCTTTCGCCATGTAGGACGCGCGCTTGGAATCATCCTTTCATCCTTGGTCAACGCTCTCAACCTCCCCATGTACGTTGTAGGAGGCGGCGTGTCAAGCGCATGGGAAGCCTTTGCGCCTTCCATCTTCGAAGAGCTGCGGCAGCGCTGCATGGTCTATGCCGCGACTGCTCCGCCGTTTCACGCAGGAGAGCAGGGCGCTTCGGCACAGGTCGAATCTCGTCCCGGCAAGTACACCATCATTACTCGCGCTTTGTTGGGCAGCGATGCGGGATTATTTGGCGCGGCTAGGTTGCCGCTGGTAGAAAACGGGCAGTGACGATTAGAGCCGAACTTTTCGACTAAGGCTCTAAGACCTTTTCACACGCTTGAAGGAACCTTTGGTTCTGCTCCGCGCTCCCCACCGTCACCCGAACCGCGGTTGCCGCTCCCCACGGCGCGAGTGGGCGGATCAGTACTCCTCTTTGCTGCATCCTGCCAGCGAATGCGGCGGCGTCTCCCCGCAGATCGCAATAAACAAAATTCGCCCAGCTTGGGACCGGACACAAGCCCAGCCGGCACAAACCGTCGAATAGAAACTTCATCCCGGCAGCATTGCTCTCCAGCGCTTGCTGCACATGATCATGATCGTCTAAAGCAGCCAGCGCGCCGGCCTGGGCTATGACGGACACCGCAAACGTGGACTGCGCCTCCGCCACTTGCTTGAGAACTCCGGGAGCACCCAATGCATACCCGACTCGTACTCCTGCCAGTCCGTACACCTTGGAAAATGTCCGCAGCACCAGCACGTTGCGCTTCTGTCGAACATACTCAACCGAATGCGAATACTGAATCCCGCGCTCACCGGCGAAGTACTGTGCATAATCGTAGTAGGCTTCGTCCAGAATGACAGTTACGTGCTCCGGCAACTGGTGGAGGAATTTATCAGTAGCGACTGCATCAAAAAGGGTTCCCGTTGGGTTATTTGGATTCGCGAGGAAAACGATCCGGGTTTTCTCGTTCACGGCCGAGGCGATGCCACGCAGATCGAACCCGTCATTCTGCATCGGCACTTCGATGAGCTCTCGCCCAGCTTGCCTGGTTGCGGTCAGATAATGAATGAATGAGCGCTGGCTGGTAATTGCATCGGATCCCGGTTTTAGCAACAAGCGCGCAATGATTCCAAGCAGGTCAGTCAGCCCGGCTGAGACGAGCACTTGATCGAGCCCTACTCGATGAATCCCGGCCAGTTTCTCTCGCAGCTCTCGCGCGGAATTGTCCGGGTATACATTTGACTTTTCCGCTGCCCTTCGCATGGCTTCAATGGCTCTTGGGGAAGCACCAAACGGGCTCTCGTTCGCGTCCAGCTTTATGCAATGCGAAATGTTCCGGGAAGGTTCTGACATCACCGTGCTGAGGCGAGTAACTTGGCGATCTCGGGTGGTTTCAGCTGGCGATATCGTCCAGGCGGCACGTCCAGTTCCAGCGATCCGTAGCGCACGCGTTTAATCTTTTCCACGTGGTGGCCAACCTGCTCAAACATGCGCCGGATCTGGCGATTACGGCCCTCGATGATAGTCACCTCATACCACGGATTGGGCGCGTCCTTGACAATCTGAATCTTGGCGGGGGCGGTTCTCACTCGTCGCTTGCCATCGCCAGATGGAATCGAAACTCCCGCACGAAGCTTTGCCAGAGCAGACTCCTCCGGCTTTCCGCTGATCTTCACCAGGTAAGTTTTCGGTACGTGTGAAGCCGCTTTCATCAGCTTCTCCGCCAAACTTCCGTCGTTCGTAAGCAGCAGTAATCCTTCGCTGGCATAGTCGAGTCGCCCGATGGGATAGACCCGGCCTTTTACTCCAGTCAGCAGATTCATGACCGTAGGACGCCCTTCAGGATCGCTCACTGTGGTGACGTATCCTTTAGGCTTGTTCAGCAGCAAGTAAATCCGCCGCTCAGGCCCGTGCAGCAATTTCCCATTGACGCGAATGTGATCGTGTTCCGCATCGGCCTTCGTTCCCAATTCGGTGACTGTCTGTCCGTTGACGGCAACGCGGCCGGAGGTGATCAGTTCTTCGGCTCTGCGGCGCGAAGCAACACCCGCAGCTGCGATAATTTTTTGAAGACGTTCGACTGGCATGACTAACTCAGTTCAAGGAGGCTGCTGAGGAACATCGGCGCCTCAATTGGATTCGTTCTCAGGCCCATCCTGGGAGTATCCAGACGCGTTCGCGTGTGCTTCCACAGGTTCGGCGTGCTCTTCCGAACTGCTCTGGTGCGCAACCTCCGCCTGCAACTCGTCGGTTCCTGCAGCCTCTATGTCGTTGGGAATGCCGGTCGCATCCGCAACGCCACCTTCGGCAGGCAGCAGGTCGCTCTGGAACGATTCGGCAACCAACTTCTCGAATTCCTCCATGCTGGGCAGTTCGTTGACATCTTTTAAACCAAAGCGCAGCAGGAATTCCTTCGTCGTCTTATACAGAATGGGGCGGCCGATTACAGCTTTTCGTCCTGCCGTCGTAATGAGCTTGCGGTCAAGCAGAGTTGCGATCACACCCCCGGAGTCGACGCCCCGGATTTCGCTAATTTCCGGGACAGTCACCGGCTGCTTATAAGCGATCACAGCCAAGGTTTCGAGTGCTGGGAGCGATAACCGGATTGGCGGCTTCAGGCTCTTCGCAAAGGCGCGCACCACGTCGTGCTGCTCGGGCTTAGTCGCCATGCGGTACCCGCCTGCTATCTGGCGAATCTCCACACCATGTTCCTCAGTTGAGTAAGCCGCAACCATGTCCTCGATCGTGGCCCTCACTTGTGATCGCAGGTCGGAGTCATTCTCAGCAGGAGTCGACTCTTTCACCAACTGGACAATCTGGTCCAGCGTCACCGGACTTTCTGCCGCATAAATAATCGCTTCCAATGTTGCTTTCAGACTCATTGAATTAAGCCTTTGCTCGAAGACTTAGCGCCAATCGTCGCGCACCGCGGCCTGTTCATTCATTATGGCGTCGAAGCCCGTGTGCTTGCGAACCACGATCTCACCAAACAAGCGATCCTGCCGCACCTGTATGGCCTGCAAACGCACCATTTCAAGCAACGCCAGGAACGTGCAGACTAGCGCATTGCGCGAATTCACACTCCGCAACAACTGCAGCAACCTTACCGGGCGCTCCTCCAAACTCAGGCGCCGCCGAAGATAGTCGATCATCTGCCCCACGGTTACCGCTTCCTCATCCACCTGCAGCATGGGACGCGACTTCGCCCGGTCCAGTACCTTCTGAAATGTCTTCACCAGGTCGATAACATCCGCCGCCAGCTCCGGTTCCGTGCCCTCTGCGTCTTTAAACTCCCTCAGAGCCGGATTCGACCACACGGCATCTTCGATCTGCTGCTTCTGCAACAGCATCTGCGCCGCAGATTTAAACTTCTCATGTTCCAGCAGGCGGTTGACCAGCTCGGAGCGCGGATCCTCCTGCGCTTCAGCGGGCAAGTCCGGGTCGCGCGGCAACAGCATCTTCGACTTGATGTGAATCAGCACCGAGGCCATGTAGATGAAGTCGGCAGCTACGTTCACATCCAGTTCGCGTATCTTCTCAACGTACTTTAGATATTGCGCGGTGATCCTGGCGATTGGAATGTCGTAGATGTCGATATCCTGCTTGCGAATCAGA
>JBLNFC010000694.1:0-6710 GCA_050263355.1 Acidobacteriota bacterium | reverse complement strand
ACTCTTCACCAGACCCAAACGCTCGCTCGTCATCTATCACTTCATGTTCGGCAAAAGGCAGACCAAGGCTTGTCCCATGTGCACGGCGTGGCTGGACGGCGCTAATGGTGTTGCCCATCATCTCGCTCAGAATCTTGACTTCGCTGTCGTTGCTGCCGCCGATCTTCCGACGCTCCGCGCCTACGCTCGCGAGCGGGGTTGGGACAAGCTGCGCCTCCTTAGCGCCGGCAACAGCACTTTCAAATATGACTTAGGCAGCGAAGACCGCGAAGGCGGTCAGGACTCAACCATTTCGGTTTTCACGCGCGACGCCAAGGGTAGTCTGCGTCACTTCTACACTGCGCATCCCAGGATGGCGCCCGATATTCAGGAGCGTGGCATCGATCTGCTCACTCCTATATGGCATTTCATGGACCTCACTCCGCAAGGCCGGGGCAGTTGGTACGCCAGCCTCGATTACGGCACCAAAGTCAAAGCCGCTTAGTTCATCTCGAGCCAATTGTTGAACAGAGATGATCTCCTCGACTGGTCGCGCATAGTGGTCGCGCATAAATGAGAGGGCTTGTGAGCGAACGACGGCAGGGAAGTAGGTCGGAGTAAGTGCCCGTGAGCACGCGTCAGCATAAGAGCGACACTCAACTCGCCCGAGCCGCGGTGCGGATCTTTGCCGCTAACGATCGCATAAACCAGATTATTATCGAAAACCTTGACTCGAGCGCCTGGAGAGCCAAACCGCCCGGCAAGGCCCGCAACATTGCGGCCATCTTCACGCATGTGCACAATGTCCGCTGTAAGTGGGTACGGCTTACAGCACCGCACCTGAAAATTCCACAACAACTCAATCGCACGCACTGCACACCTCGGCAGGCCCGTGCGGGCTTAGCCGAGAGCGCCGCTCGCTGCTCGGAGATGCTGGCCGAAGCGCTCGCTGGTTCTGGCCACCGCGTGGAGAAGTTCCGTAGAGACGGCTGGGCTCGGGCTTGGCCCGCCGGCCCTGAGATGCTGTGTTACATGCTTTGTCACGAAGCCCACCATCGCGGGCAGGTGTGCATGCTCGCGCATCAGCTCGGATTCCCCTTGCCGAAGCAGGTGGCTTACGGGATCTGGAATTGGGAAAAGCTGTGGAAAGAGTGCGGTTCTTCTAGCGGCCCCGGCTGGGATTGTTGAGGGGGCGCGCGGCGCGATTGCTCTGCCAGCCAACAGTAGCGCATTCAGCGCGGTTTGGCCCTGAGTCTTAGCGCGCCGCGAGTTGCCGTTCCTTCAGTATCTCTTCCACTGCATAGATGGCAATTTTCAGTTCGTCGTCAGTGTTGTAGAAGTGCGGCGACATGCGCACACCAGCTTTAGGACGGTAGTCAACAAGAATGTCGCGGTTCAGCAGTTCGCGGCAGACGGCGTAGGAGTCGGGCATTTCGATGGAGACAGTACCCCCGCGCTGTTCCGGATCGCGCGGCGTGTTCACGCGCCAGCCATGCTGGTCGGCGAGTTCGATGAGGCGAGCCGTCTGGCGTTTTGATTTCTCGCGGATGCGATCGACGCCCACTTCCGAGATTATCTTGAGTCCGGGACGGCATGCTTCCAGAGCGGGAACATGCGGCGTTCCATTCATGAAACGGTAGGGCGGCTCGGCGTAACGGTTCGGACCGATTTCGAAGGCGAAGGGATTCTCATGGGCGGTCCACCCGGTTAGAGAAGGCACAAGCGTTCTGCCGAGATCGGGGCGAACATAAAGATAGGCCACGCCTGGACCACCGCACAGCCATTTGAGGACTCCTCCACAAGCGAAATCCACATTCAGAGCTTGCACGTCGACCGGCACGGTGCCGAGGGACTGAAACGTGTCGAGCACAACCCGCGCGCCAACCCGGTGCGCTTTGTCGATGATGGCTTGGGCGTCATTAATAAAAGCGCTGCGAAAAATAACGTGGGAAATGGGAACGAGCAGGGTGTGCTCGTCGATGGCATCGAGCAGGCGCTGGGTAGGAACCGTGATACCGTCATCCGTCTTCACCATGTGTACGCGGGCGCCACGGGATTGCTGCGCTTCCCAGAAATACATGACGGACGGGAAATTCATGTCGCTGTAGACAACCTTCGTGCGTTCGCCGGAGAAATCGAAGCAGGAAGCGATGACTGCCTGACACGTGGTGACGTTCTGATGCGTGGAAACGGAAGACTTCGGCGCGTTCATCAGTGCGCCAATTTCGTCGCCCACTTGAGCGGCGAGCATCCACCAACGCTCTTCCCAGGCACGAACTCCGCGCGTCGCCCAGGTTTCGGCGTAGTCGTGCATGGCGTCGTAAACACCGCGAGGCATAGCGCCCAGCGAGTTACTGATCAAGTAAGTGGTGCGGTCGAGGATGGGAAATTGTGAGCGGTAATGCAGCAGGTCGTCGGGCATAGAGATTATTGTAATAGGGCTCAGGCAGACCCAGATTTTCTCTTCGTCCGCAGGAGGAAATAGGCCACTGTTAGGACCAACAGCAGGGCTGCGCCGCTGATGAAGTTGACGCGGGAGTCCCACCAGGTTTTCAGGATGGCGGCGCTCACAACAACGAAGCCGATGATGGATCCCCATCCGCCAAAAGGCGAACGGACCGGCAGAGCGGCAACTTCTTCGGGCTTGAGTGTTCGTCGAAACGACGCGTGCGCAGCCAGCGAAACGACCCAGGAGAGAATCATGCCGGTGAACGCGCCACGGAGCAGGTATTCGAATGCATTGGCCGGCGCCCACTTCTCGAGGATCAACGCAGCCACAATCCCATAGGACGAGACCAGCAAGGCAAAAGTCGGGGAGCCGGCGGAGTTCAGATGGCCGAGGCGAGCGGGAGCCCATCCGGTGCGGGCCATAGAGAAAAGCATGCGAGAGGAGACATACAGCGCAGCATTGGCCCCGGAAAGCGCGGCGGTGAGCACGACAAAATTCATGATGGGGGCGGCACCGGGAATATTCACCGATCGAAAGACGGTGACGAATGGGCTCTCAGAAACGCCGGCGCGATTCCAGGGCATGATTCCCACCAACACGATGATGGCGCCGAGATAAACCAGTACCAAGGTGATGAAGGTCATGCGCACGGCGCGACCGATCTCCTCGACCGACCGCGATTCGCCGGAGGTCACAGCCACGAACTCGACTCCGCCGAAAGTGTAAATCGCAAACGTAATAGCCAGTAACGGGGCCCAGACGCCCACGGGAAAGAATCCACCCTGGCTGGTGTATTGCGCGGGAGTGCGGCCGCTGAGGAGCAGCGCCGCTCCGAGGACAACGAAGGCCGCGATGGTTACGACTTTGATCATGGCGAACCAGAACTCGAACCGACCGTAATGGCCGACATCCCAAAAATTCACGAGCAGGAGCAGGCCCGAAAAGATGACAACCCACACCAGGGCGGGAACTTGCGGAAACCAGTAACGCATGTAGGTGGCGGAAGCGATCAGTTCGCCGCCGATGGAAACGGAGAGGGCGGCCCAGTAACCGGCTCGGGAGAGAAAGCCCGCCCAGTGGTTGAGGTAGAGATCACCGTAAACTCCGAACGAACCGGCGGCGGGATGGCGGCTGGCCAGTTCGCCGAGAGCCATGGTCACGAGGAAGTTGATGAACGCGGCGAGCAGGAAACTCAGGATGACAGCTGGGCCGGCGATTCCGATGGCGGAAGCCGAGCCGAGGAGCAGGCCGGTTCCGATCGAGCCGCCGACGGCGACCATGGTCATCTGGCCGGCACTCAGTTGATGATGAAGACCCTGTTCGCGAGTGGCTTCGCGGGTTATCTCGGGAGCTGTGGGCACCCACGGCTTATACCAGAATGAGTCGATTTTCCAAACACTTGGGAACTCGCGGTGACCTTCGTAATACATGAGAACGGTAGATCGTTGCCGGTGGATTGGGGTCACCCTAGAATTCGAACTTGGGGCAGTGTTTGCCAGCCAAGACTCATGTCTGATCTAGCCAATCGACCGGATCGAGCCGAAATCAACAAGCGGGTCGAGCGCGCGGAGAAGTATCTGCAAAAGGGCAAGACTGCCGAGGCCCTAACCGAATTTCTTGCGGTCCTTGAGACCGATACCGAAAACGACAGTGTGCGCCAAATGGCTGCGGACTTATGCGTTTCCCTGAGCCGCACCTCCGACGCGATCCGCCTCCTGGGGCAACTGTTTGACCGGCAACTGGCCGCGGGTGACGTGAGCCGGGCGAGTCTGACTTACAAGAGATTGGCTCGGTTGGTGAATCCGAGCACGGAGCAGAAACTAGGCTTCGCGAAGCTGGTCGAACAGTCGAACAAGAAGCTGGCTTTGGAGAACTATCAATCGGTCCTTGTTGATTTAGCGAAGCAAAACAAGAAGCAAGATTCACTGGCTGTTCTTAAGCACATCGTTGAATTAGATCCCACTGACAAGCATCTGCTGAAGCTAGGTGAATTGTGTTCGGAGCTGAAAGATGGCAAAGGAGCAGCGGCGGCGTATGTACGTATTGCCGAGCTTCGCGAGGCGGAAGGCGCGAATGCAGCCGAGTGGTATGAGCGCGCCTATGCTGAAGATTCGACGGATGCGCGCATCGTGCTGGCCTTTGGCAGGAACCTGCTGAACGATGGACAGGCGGGAGCAGCGATCTTCGTGCTGGAGCCGCAGATTCATGCCGGCAATGCGCCGCAGGAATTGCGCGAAGCCTATGGCAAGGCGTTGCTGACGGCGAACCGGCTGGTCGATGCCGAGCCGATTGTTTGGGATTTGTTTGAGCAGCATCCGATCCGTATTCAGCAGGTGCTCGACTTAATCGGCAGCATGATTGATGCTCAGCTGGATTCGGACGCGGTAGTGCTGGCGCGCAAGCTGGAGCAGTTTCAAAGACGACGTGGAGAGCGGAAGGCCTTCGTCACGCAGATGCAGGAGATTGCGGCCAACCACCGGGCGTCTCCGGAAGTGCTGGAGTTCCTCAGCGAGCTTTTCAATTCCTCGAATAAAGAAGCAGACTATTCGCAGACGCTGCTCAAGCTGTTCGAGGTTTATTGCAGTATGGGCAATTTCCAGAAAGCGGGAGAGTGCCTGGATCGCGCCGCGGAAGTAGATCCCTACGAGCCGGGCCACCAGAAGCGGCTGGAGATGCTGAAGGGCAAGATCGACGAGAACCGGTTCCAGGTAATTGCCTCACGCTTCAGCAGCGCGACCAAAGAATCGGAGTCGCAACGCGCGCGTGCGGAAGAAGTCACGCTGGGCGGGGCCGCCTTACAGGACCTGATGTTGCAGGCGGAGATCCTGGTTCAGTATGGCATGCGGACCAAGGCCGTCGAGCGTTTGCAGCGGATCCAGGAACTGTTTCCGCGGGAAGAAGAGCGAAACGAAGATTTGCAGCGCTTGTATATGGCGGCGGGTATGACGCCGAAGTATGCGGGTTCGGCGCCAGTGCTGCCAGTCGAACTCCCGCCAGCGCCGCCAGTTGCGGTACCGGTTGTTGCGGCGCCTGTGAGCCGAGGCGAGGACGACGTCAGCAGTCTGACCCGGGTGGCCGATATCACGCGCAAACTGTACAAACAGAGCACGGCGAACACCGTGTTGCTGACGGCGGTGAATGAGATTGGAGCGTCGTGGAAGGTGACGCGCTGTGTGGCGGCGATGCGCAAACCTGGGCTGCCTCCGACAGCTTCGCAGGAATATTGCGAAGAAGGGGTGAAGTCGTCTGACGCCGGACCAATGGCGAAGCTGGTTTCGGCGCTGCACGATCTCGCAGTGAATCGGGGGTCGGTGTCGATCAACGACACGAGCGCCGCGCCCGAGCTGCACGGCGTGCGTGATGTTGTTTCCGACCTGGCGATCGCTTCCCTTCTGGCTCTTCCTTTGAGTGATGGCCAGGACCACGTCGGCCTGCTTTTGCTGATGCAAAGCAAGCCGCGCACATGGAACAGCAACGACATGGTTGTGCTGAGAACGATTGGCGAGCAGATTACAGTGGCGCTCAACAACGCAGGGTTGCGCCGCCTGGTAAAGAATTTGTCGGTAACCGACGAAGGGTCCGGCTTGCTGAATCGTGCGTCTTATCTGGACCTACTGCAGGCGGAGATGCGGCGCGCGCTGCAGCAAGCCACACCGGTCACGGTGATGTTGATGAAGTTCGGGAAGCGCTCGCATATGCTGAAGGAACTCGGCGAAGAAGAACTGGAAGCCCTGATGCAGCAGATCGGAAAAACCATCGCCTCCAACATCCGGCAGAACGATTTGGCTTTCCGCTACGATAAAACTACCGTCGCCATTGTGCTAGGCGAGACTAGCGAGAAAGATGCACTGCTGGCCGTGGAGAAGCTTCGCAAGCTACTGGGCGATACCAAGCTGCCGGGAAAAGATATACCAGTATCTTTCACGGCGGGAATTGCGCAAGGCGTGACCCGGCATCAGTATGAGCCGGTGGACATAGTGACAGAAGTTATCAACCGCGTGGAGCAGGCGCTGGACGCGGCATCGAACGCGCCCAACAAGACTGCGGCTCTGCCGCCATCGTTCGCGGCCGCCGCCGTCGCGTAGGAGGAAATTGACGAAGTACGAGATGCGAGGGACGATTGCAAATTCTAGAATTGCTGATTGCTGATTGCTGATTGAAGATTTGATTGTTGTGTATGCAGAAGCTCCGTAACACCACCTCTTAAGACCTCCCTTCTACTCCCCGCACTCCTTCTACTGCCGCGTTCAGCGGCGACGTGAGATCATTTCGATATCGGTTT
>JBLNFC010000693.1:0-2801 GCA_050263355.1 Acidobacteriota bacterium | reverse complement strand
AAGGGGTCGATTAAGTACTTCTCGCCTAAGTTGTAGTCGCCGCCCAGATTGAAGCGCATGTCAATGAGCACCTTGTCGGGGTGATCGTGCTTGATGGCGTCGAGCAATCGTGCTGCATTCTCCCGCAGGTTCTCGTAACCGCGGAAGCTGCAATAGAGGAGCTTGGTGGCCGCGAGATAGTCGCACCAGAGCCCGGCCTCGCGATTCTGCAGATACAACGGGCGGTCACGCTCACTGAAGGGCCGTACCCAGTGCAGCATCCTCGGATCGTCTTCTTTCATGCCATGAAGCGTCAGCTCGAAAACCTTGCTCGAAGTGTCGAGCAGGGCGTAGGTCGCGATGTCGCGTTCGGGCGTGATACCGGTCCCGTGCAGCAGCATGCCGATGACGAGGAAATCCTCGAGCCGAATGTCGGCGAGGATGTCAGTCTCGGCAGCAGGTGTGAGCTGATGCAGTACCGCGACCGCCTGCGCGAGAGGGACGTCGTCGATCTTTAGGACGCGTGCGCCGATGGCTCGTTCGTTCCCTGGCTGGACACCGGAAACGCGATACTCCCCGTCAAAAAAACGCAGCAAGAGGGGAAAATGCTCCAAGTCATTGGGCCATTGCACGTAGGTATGGCCATCACCGATGGCATTGGCGATGCGGTCGATGGCTACGTAGGCAGCGTCGCCAGTGATGTGTTCGAGTTCTTTGTCGGCTTGCGCGACGTCGGCGTCGAATTGCGCACGAGGGAGGTGATAAAAGACATTGGGATGCAACTTCGGCACCTCGGTGGCGAAGTAGTGAAGATCCTCACGCCATTGCGCCGCGGTCAAATCAAGCCGCGGCGCATCGGAGCCCGGCAGCTTGGCTTCGCCGACCCGAGCCAGATCGACAGGACCCGAGTCGTCGCCGACCCTGAACTTGCCACGCAACTTTGCGCCGGCCATGTCGGCTTCCAGAGTGCCTTTGTCGGAATCGGCGGTGAACGTCACGACCAGGTGCCCGTCGCGCAATCCGCCCGCAATCACGCTGTAGGTTCCCACCGACGTGACGAGTTCCCCGACGTAAGAGCCGCTGCTACAGCGGAGATTGAGACTCACCTTCAATTCGCCGGCTTCGCGGCTTACGACGGTGCCTTCGTAGTACCCGGCGGCGCTGCATTCCCCACCGCTTTGTGCGAACACGCTCACCCCGACCAACACACAGCACAGACTGGACAACAAACACTTCATCTTTTCTCCAAGGCAGGCTGCAGCTCGCTTCTTCGCCATGATGGCGAAGAATTGTACGCCACAGAATTTACGCCCAAGAAGTTAACTTCTGGTTAGCCCGTGACTCGCCCAGCATCGAGGCCAAGGACGAGATCAGTGTCTACTAGCCGACTTCTCGGTAGTTATCGTGTCTCAGTGAGTGCATTGGCGAAAATGCACTAACCAAGATCCGCCAATTTCAGATGGGTTAAAGCCTGGGGCTCGCGGACATCTCGGAGGCCCGCGCCAGTGCTTGGGTGTCGATATACTCCCGGATCTTCGTCAGCTTGCTGTTTCGAACAGTGATGGCGAAGACCCAGTCGTCCTTGAACGCCCGATTCGTGGCTTTGATTTTCCCTGTAGCGACACCGACGACCAGAACCCGGTCTCCCTGCGCTACGTATTCCGGGGGTGTTGGGTATAAAATTTCTAGTTCGGAAGCCTTCTCAAGCAAATCCTCCAATCCCGAGTGCCCGCGATGCGTGCCGGCCAGTGGCCAGCCCTTTCCCGGAATGATCCATTCAATGTCTTCGGCACACAACGCTACCACACCTTGCTTATCGCCCTGGCCAATTGCTGCAAAGAATTCCTTTACAATCTGGATATTGTCTTCGATGGTCATCGAAATCTCTCCATTTCCCTTACATCGGAGCGTGTCCGATCGAATTTGAATTTGGGCATTACACAGCCTTTTTCGTTGCCTCCACCGAACTCGCCCGCGCGAGGTAATGCAACACGCTTTGGATCACGACAGAGCCTTCGCCGACCGCAGCGGCAACGCGTTTTGAAGATCCTGCTCTCACATCTCCAACAGCGAAGACACCGGGTAGTGACGTTTCAAATGGGGGCATTGGATTGGTGACGATGTAGCCATTCGAATCCAATTCGACACAGCCCTTTAACCATTCTGTGTTGGGGACCGCCCCGATCATGACAAACAGATTTCGAATGGGTTTGGTCCAGGAGCACCCGTCAGCGCTACGCCATGCCACATTCTCAAGAGATTCGTGCCCCGTAAGCGCTGTTAGCTCCGTATCGAAATAAATTCGAACTTTCCGTGAGGTCTGGAGGCGTTCAAGGAGATACTCGGACATTGTGCTCGAGAGGTTTTTTTGCCTGACCAACAGGTGGACTTGAGCGCTGGTCTTGCTCTCAGGTAGAGCGCGGCTTGACCCGCTGAGTTTCCTCCGCCAACAATAACGATGTCCTCGCCACCACAGAGCTGCGCCTCCATGAGCGTGGCGGCATGGTGGATTCCGTGCCCGACAAACCGACCGTATCCCGGAATGTCGAGTGCACGGTAGACCGCACCCGTTGCCAGAACGACGGCTTTCGCAAGGACTTTCGCCCCATCTTGAAGGGTCAGTTCAAAGAAGTCTTCTCCGGCTCTTACGATCCGATCGACGGGGCGAGGACTGACCAATCGGACACCGAATTTCAGCGCCTGTACTGCCGCACGCGATGCCAGCTCCTGACCCGAGAGACCGGTGGGAAAGCCGAGATAGTTCTCGATTCGCGAGCTGCTTCCGGCTTGTCCGCCTGGGCCGAGTGCATCAAATACAATAG
>JBLNFC010000692.1:0-3115 GCA_050263355.1 Acidobacteriota bacterium | reverse complement strand
CGGACCGGCGAAGCGAAAGTTGCCGTTTGTGACCACGTTGCACGGGACAGATATCACGCTGGTCGGCCAAGATCGGTCTTACTTGCCGATCACGCGTTTCTCGATTGAGCAAAGTGACGGCGTCACCGCCATCTCGGAGTATCTGCGGGAGCGCACAGTTCGCGAATTCGAGGTGCGCAATGAAATCAAAGTCATTCATAACTTCGTCAATTGTGATGTCTACGTTCGCGACGATGGTGCGGAGCAACGGCGTGCCGAATTCGTCACGCCAGACGAACGCCTGCTCGTGCACTTGTCGAATTTCCGCCCGGTTAAACGACTGGCGGACGTCATCGAAGTCTTTGATCGGGTGCACAAGAAGATTCCTTCGAAGCTGCTATTAATTGGCGACGGTCCCGACCGCTCACAAGCGGAGTGGCTGGCCATGCGGAAAGGTATTCACGACGATGTCATTTTTCTCGGCAAGCAGGATCGCGTGAATGAGAAGCTCGCCATGGCGGATGTCATGCTCTTGCCGAGCCAGTTGGAATCCTTCGGATTGGCTGCGCTCGAAGCGATGGCGTGTGAGGTAGTTCCCATCGCCACTAACGTTGGCGGTATTCCTGAGGTAATTGAGCACGGAAAAAACGGCTTTCTAGCGGACGTTGGGGACGTGGAAACCATGGCTCAATGCGCCATTGAGATCCTTGCTGATGAAAGTAAGTTGCGCGCGATGGGAAAGGCTTCGCGTACTTCGGCGCAAGCTCGTTTCTGCGCCAACAAAATCATTCCCCAATACGAAGAGTTCTACCGCCGAGTTGTCGGCTCGTAGAGGATTGGCGGAAAAGCGCCGGCAGTTTCCAAGACTGGCAAACGCAAACGAACCAATGTTCCCTTCCCCTCGTGACTATCGACTGTCATACGGGCGGTGTCACCGTATAACACCTTTAGCCGCTCGGCAACATTCGCCATGCCAATTCCATTCCCACCCAGTCCAGTTGGGCGCTCCAGGGACTGAGCAGAGGCCATTCCCACTCCGTCATCTTCGACTTCGATCACGAGAGACGAGTTGACGAGCTGACTTCGAAGGAAAACGCTGCCGCCTTCCACCCTTGAAGCCAGTCCGTGTTTTATGGAATTCTCCACGAGCGGCTGCAGCAGCATACTGGGCACCATAACGTCGAGAGAATTGCTATCGAGTTCCTTCACCACTCTCAGTTTGTCACGACCAAAGCGCACGACTTCAATATCAAGATAGTTGTCGATGAATTCGAGTTCATCGCGGAGAGGTACGAAAGCGTCAGTTGTGTGCAGCAGACGGCGCAGAATGGTAGCCAGTTTAATGATGAGCTCACGGGCTGTGTCAGGATCAAATCGGACCAACGACGATACCGAGTTCAGTGTGTTGAACAGGAAGTGGGGATTGATCTGGTTCTGCAATGCCTCCATGCGCGCGTGCAAGAGCAACCGCTCCTGCTCTTCGAGTTTGATCTGAATTCTTACACTGTTCCAGATCTTCAGCTCGGTTCCTACCACCATGATGGAGGTGGCGTAAATCGCCAATTCTACCCATGGATTGGGGCTTTCCAGCGCATAGGTAAGATTCGGGAAGAATCGGAACAATTCAGTATGTACAAACCGGAGTCCAACGATAGTCAGAAAAAACATGATCTGCCAATCGAAAAGACGCGGCCGAGGGAGGTTACGGCGAATCCAGCGATAGATACTGAGATCGATAAACGGAGAGAAGGACCAGATCTCTTCCTTGTCGCTAACGAACGTACGTAGTTGGCCGGCAACAAAACCGCAAAGAAGGGAGAAGGGCAAAGTAGCCCATTCACCATGCAGGGCCGCAGGCATGGCAACCAGAGCGCCCCCAACCATGCCACAAAAGCGCCCACCGATCACTCCCAGAATTAGAGCGGTTTCGAAAGACAGGTCGCCTGCCAGAAAACTTCGTGCACTGAAGCGGATCCATACGCCCAGAGCAAG
Source organism: Acidobacteriota bacterium (assembly GCA_050263355.1). Lineage (GTDB taxonomy): Bacteria > Acidobacteriota > Terriglobia > Terriglobales > Acidobacteriaceae > Gp1-AA122. Next base: position 1,144 of record JBLNFC010000692.1, on the reverse strand, counting down.
TGGAATCCCAATCCAGAGCACGAGATAGATTTTCTGCTTGACGGAACGGTCTTCGCGGAACAGAAGCGACTTGAATTCAACCGAGCGTACCAGGGCGCTGGCCACAGCTGCGGCCACACCCAGCTTTACGAGCAGGTTGATCAGGATTAATCGCTGTTCCAGCATCGACTATTGAGCCAACTGTAGCACGATCATCCACTTAATTGCGCGTGGGACGGGATTGGCCAGTCATCATTCGCCCTGCAGCTGCACACATTATTAGAGTACTTCCGTCTTGAATGCGCTCGAGTTGTAACCCTGGCAGGAGTTCAGCCTGCCGGATAACTTTCAAAGGTGCTTCGCCGGAGGCCAAGCCTCGCGACAGTGCACCGGGCCGCTCCGCCGGCTCCGAGCTCATTCAGTCGCGACTATCGCCTACGGCGGTGCATCGAATTATTACGTATTGCACGAGATCACTTACACGGAGGAGATGACCGGGTATGGCAAGAATAGAGGGAATTGATCCCAGGGACACATCCTTCTTAATGCGCCAAGTCTTCAAAAAAGTGCGCAAAATGCTGGGGCGGGATCTCACTCCGCAAAAGATTCAGGCGCGAGTGCCGCGCGTATTTTGGTTCAATATCTTAGGCGAATGGCTCTTAGGCCAGAAAGCAAGAGTGGCATCACGCCAGCGGGCGCTCGTGATTTTACGGACCGCTGTCCGCGTCGGGTGCCCATTTTGAATCGATGCCAATTCTGCCGGGGGCAGAATGTACGGCTTAAGCGACGAAGAGATTGCTGCAATTCGCGGGGGCCAGTTTGCGGGCTTTGCCGCGCCGGACGCGGCACTGCTGCGCATGGCCGATGCAATGTCGGACACCCCCTCGAACATCAACGATGACCTTTACGCCGAATTGCGCGCGCATTTCTCCGAAGAACAACTCCTGGAACTCGCTGCCAACGCGGCACTGGAAAACTATCGCGCACGCTTTAACCGGGTGTTCGATGTGGGTAGTGATGGCTTGTATCGAAAGGGGCTGCGGTTCAAACAACGCCAGGTGGCATAGATTAGTAGGGGCACATGCAACATCGCGGAAGCCGCCGAGACCAACGTTGACGTCTGCTGCAGCCCAGGCGGCGTCAACGCTTGCCACTGCCAGAGAGG
>JBLNFC010000691.1:0-3990 GCA_050263355.1 Acidobacteriota bacterium | reverse complement strand
GTGGGCAACACCTCAATGCCATACTTCAACAGTTTGATCTCGAATTATGGCCTCGCTACTCAGTATTTTGCGGACACCCACCCGTCTATCGGAAACTACTTTGTCTTAACCACCGGCGTCGTCGTTACCAACAACGAGGCTACTCCGCCCGCAACTGTTACGGCCGACAACGTTGTCCGTCAGGTACTCGCGCTGAAGAAGACGTGGAAGAGCTATGCCGAATCGCTACCCTCCGTGGGTTACCTGGGCGGGGACGTCTACCCGTACGCGCAGCATCACAATCCTTTTGTATTCCTGCAAGATGCGATCGCCGCTACGCAAGTCAACAACATCGTCCCTTTTTCGCAATTTGCAACCGACGTGGCTAACAACCAGCTGCCCAACTTCGGTTTCATCGTGCCTAATCAACTCAACAACGCGCACGATGGCACTCTGGCACAGGCAGACATTTGGCTGCAGAAGAATATCGCGCCTCTGATCGCCAGTACGACATTTCAGAAAGATGGGCTGCTGATCATTACCTTCGACGAATCCGACTTCAGCGATCTTCAGAACGGCGGAGGGCATGTTGCCACCGTGGTGGTGAGCGCACATGCAAAAAAGGGGTTCCAGTCGACCACGTTCTACCAGCACGGGGCCACATTGCGTGAGATTTTGCACGCGTTGGGCGGCACGACATTTCCCGGAAGCGCAGCTACGGCGACCGATATGGATGAATTCTTCTGACGTTGCAGCTGCCCGGGTAAGCTACCATTAATCCTTTCTGTTCCCGAAAGGCACTCTCATGAAACGCAGCTATGTACCAGCTCTGGCAGTGGGAATTGGAGTTGTAGCGGGACTTCGTTCTCTTACCGCCCCGGCGATCATCAGTTGGGCAGCTCGGGAAAAAATGATTCGTCCCATCCCGTCGGTGCCTGGACGGATGCTGCTGGCCTCCAGCTCCAAGAAAATCGCTGAGCTGGCAGTTGGTGAACTAATTGCCGACAAGCTGCCGTCCACCCCCAGCCGCCTTAGCACCATTCCACTGACCGCCCGACTTGCATCCGGCGCGGCGTGTGGAGCCGCTTTGTCGGTGGCCGCCGAGGAACCGCCTCGCAACGGTGCTTTGTTGGGGGCTTTGGGAGCGCTTGCCGGTGCATTCGCCGGATTCTACTTACGCAAGCGCCTCAGCCGTAATTTCCCCCCTTTCGTAGTTGCTGTTGGGGAAGATCTTCTCGCCATTACCGCAGGGGCGGTCATTGTTTCTGCTGTTTCCAATCGAGAGTAAGCAGTTCCCATTCTGCTTCTGGAAAACAAGGATCTCTGCTTCTCGCGTCTGATTTAGCTGCGAAAGCGGCTTCTGTGATGTATCCTACGACAGAAGTTAAGTAATCACTTACATGCGATTAGCCGCAAATGTCCGACGCGAACAGCTGCTCAGCGCAGCCATGCGTTTGTTCGCCCTACAGGGCTTCGATGGTACGACCACCCGCGACATCGCCCACGCCGCCGGAATCAATGAGGCCATCATTTTCCGTCATTTCCCCAGCAAGGAGGACCTCTACTGGGCCGTGGTCGCCAGCCGGATCAAAGCCGCGGGACGGCACGAAAAAATTCGTGCATACCTGGCCTCGGATCTGAGCGAACGTGAGGTGCTGGCCGGCATCGCGGAGAGCTTTCTCGAGCGGAATGATGAGGACGCGGACCTTACGCGCCTATTGCTCTTCAGCGCTTTGCGGAGCAGCAAACTGGCAGAGAAGTTCTTTCATACCTACATGGCCGGAACCCACGAGTTGCTGGCCGGGTTTATTCGTCAACGAGTAGAAGCTGGCCATTTCCGCGATGTGGATCCCGTGATCGGCGCGCGTGCCTTCCTGGGGATGATCTCGTCTCATATTCTGCTCCATGAATTATTCGGCGTAGAGAGAAACGGAAGCAGTCCACGAGCCATAGGCCGGCAGCTCGCCGACCTATGGCTAAACGGGATCTCGCTGTCAACGTCTAAGGGGAATGGGGTTAAGTCTCATTCCAAAAAGCACAAAAACGGGAATGGCTCCGGTCGCTCGCGCACAACTGCCGCTATCAGCAGCGTGGGACGTGAATTCATAGTCACCGCAAAGCAGCACGGCCGTCGCAAGGCGGAGCCTGACAGATGATCTGGAAATACATACTAATGAAACGATACTGCAATCTTCTTCTTATTACGGTGGCCATGGCGTCTCTGACCGCGTGTGGGAAAAAAGACCAGGCACAGGCTGCGAACGCAAGTGCCCGTCCTGCTGCTCCGGTCGTGGTCGCGGTGGCCGAGCAGCGAGATGTTCCTGTGCAATTAAGCGCAATCGGAAACGTCGAGTCGTATCAGACCGTACAAATCCGATCCCAGGTGAATGGTCAGATTCAAAGCATCTTCTTTAAGGAAGGGCAAGATGTCCACAAAGGACAGCTTCTCTTCCAACTGGATAAGAAGCCTTTCCAGGCGGATCTCGAGAAAGCGCAGGGCATGTTGCAGCACGACGAGGCTCAGGCTGCCAACTCGCGGTTGCAGGCCGAACGCTATAACGTGCTGGAAATGCAGGGCGTCGCTTCCAAGGAACAGGCGGATCAAGTTCGGGCGCAAGCGAAGGCCGACGCCTCAGCGGTTTACGCGGATAGGGCGGCAGTCGACGCTGCAAAGGTTCAATTGCAGTACACCGACATCAAAGCCCCTATTGATGCGCGTACCGGAGCTCTTCTCATGAATGTGGGGAACCTGGTCAAAGCGAACGATACCCCCTTTCTGGTGCAATTGAATCAGGTGACACCGATTTACGCGACCTTCTCCATCCCTGAGAACCAGCTCGATGCCGTCCGCAAGTTCGCTGCCGGCAATCTCAAAGTGCTCGCCTTCCCCAAGGGTCAGAACAGCAACCCTGCTGAAGGCAAACTCACCTTTATCGACAACGGCGTCGACATGCAGACCGGCACGGTAAAGCTGAAAGCCACATTCGCTAACAAGGACCGGCGTCTCTGGCCCGGACAGTACGTGGATGTCGTCCTAAATCTGTCAACGCGGAAACAAGCGGTGCTGGTTCCAACCAAGGCCATTCAAACCGGTCAGCAGGGTCAGTACGTTTACGTCGTTACGCCTCAAAGCACGGCCGAATCGCGCAATGTCGAGACCTCCGGAACCTATCAAAACTCGACCGTCATCGCGGGCGGGGTAAGCGCCGGCGAAAAGGTTGTGGTGGATGGCCAATTGCGGGTCGCGCCGAATGCAAAGGTACTGGTACAGAGCACAGTCCCAACGACTCCGCCAGGTGGCTCCGAGAATGCCACCGCGAAACCGGTAGCCGGAGGCGGGCTGTGAGCATCTCCGAGGGGTTTATCAAACGGCCCATCATGACCACCCTGGTCATGGCTGCCATTTTGATCTTTGGTATCTTCGCCTATCGTTTGCTGCCGGTCAGCGACCTGCCCAATGTTGACTTCCCGACCATCCAGGTAAGCGCATCGGTACCGGGCGCCAGTCCGGAGACGATGGCTTCTTCTGTCGCGACGCCTCTGGAAAAGCAGTTTTCGACGATCGCTGGAATTGATTCCATGACGTCGACGAACTCGCTAGGGCAGACCAACATCACGATCCAGTTCAATCTCAGCAGAAATCTCGATGGCGCGGCCCTCGATGTCCAGTCAGCCATCGCCGCAGCCGGAGGCCAGCTTCCTCCGGAGATGCCGACTCCCCCCACCTTCCAGAAGGTGAATCCGGCCGACTCGCCAATCCTTTATCTCGCGCTCAGCTCGCCCAACATGAAGTTGTCGGACGTGGACGAGGCAGCGGAAACCACCATTGCTCAACGGATTTCGATGGTGAGCGGTGTCGCCCAGGTTCAGGTCTACGGTTCCCAGAAATTTGCCGTGCGCGTCCAGCTCGATCCCAATGCAATGGCTACGCGCCAGATTGGCATTGATGAAGTTGGCAATGCGCTGAAGAGTGGCAACACCAACACTCCCACCGGAACTCTTTACGCCCAG
>JBLNFC010000690.1:0-7138 GCA_050263355.1 Acidobacteriota bacterium | reverse complement strand
GGGTCTTAACCTGGTTGATGGCGGTAATGTTATCGAGCACCGTCTGGTTGTAATACGGTGACTCACTGTGCCGCTGGCCTTCATAATTGGCAAAATAAAAGGTCTTGTCCTTGATGATGGGGCCGCCCAGGGTCGCGCCGAACTGATTCTGCCGCAACTTGTTAAATCCGCCGGCGGCAGCCAGCTTGTTCTCCGCATCCATTTTGTCATTTCGGAAATATTCGTAAACCGAACCGTGAAGGCTGTTTGTGCCACTCTTGGTGATGATGTTGACAATTCCACCGACGGCGCGACCGAACTCCGTGCCGTAACTGCTGTTCACTACCCGGAATTCCTGCACCGCCTCTTGCGACGGAGTGGTTTTCTGAATGCCAGAGGCAGTCGACATATTGTCCGCGCCATCGATGGCCACAAAATTGTAGTGAATGTTCTGGCCTGCAAAAGAGAGCTTCGTCACCGGTTCAATGATCACGTCGGTACTGCCGGAGGTGGTGTCGCCAACCGTCACGCCCGGCGCCAGTAGGGCGAAATCAATGAATTGGCGTCCGTTGACTGGGAGATCTTGAATCTTCTGTTCGTCGATGACGGAACTGACCATCGTGCGTGTTGGCTCGGCAACTTCGCCGACGTCTTGAACCGTGACTTCTTCTTTAATCTCCCCGACGGGAAGATTGAAATCGAGATTCCCGAGCGCGCCAAGATCCAGGTGCACCTTCTTGGCCATTTTCCGGAAACCGGCTTTCTCGGCCGAGACCGTGTAATCGCCAGGCGGCAACGATTGAACCTGGTAGTCACCCATAGAGCTTGCGTTTGTAGTTCGCGTGAGCCCAGTTGCGGTGTCCACCGCCGTGACGGTTGCGCCCGGGACCGCCGCACCGGTCGTGTCGAACACTCGGCCTTGAAGGGCTACCGTTACAACCTGCGCTTGAACCAATATGCCCAGCAACAGCAGGGTGGCGATCAGCGCAAACCGGAATAATCGGGTTTGTGACGGTTGTCTCACTCCCTTAGCCGCCCTGAGCTTGCAAGAGCGTACCCCTTGTTGATCACTGCGCCCCATCGTACCCTCCTTGCCCACTTCAAACTTGCGACCGACCACATTCACCGCGCAACTATTTATAGGCTGCCAATTTTGCCGGCCTCGACTTCGCGCTAACACCCGCGGTATGAGCTTGACCACCGTTGCTCATCACTCGCTTAAGTCTCGCCTCCGAGTCCTCCAGATGCTGCTCCAGAAGCGCGGCGCATTGTTTCCGTTTGCCCGCGGCCAGCAACTGGTAGAGCTTCTTGTGAACCGGTATCAGCGCGCCAGGATCATCGTGGCTCCTGTCCACCAATACCATTCCCATGCGTAATTCGCTGATTACCTTCTGATAAAAAGATTCCAGCCTGCGACTGCCGTGAAAACGGATGAGCGAACTGTGAATCTGCAAGTCAGAGCTAACCGCAGTGCCCCAGTCTTTGGCCCGGACGGCTTGCTCGTAGCGATCCACCGCTCGCCGCAATTCCGCTAAGATTTCGGGGTTGGGTACGCTGACGGTCAACACTGCGGCTATCTCCAACATCCGCCGGAGATGATAGATCTCTTCAACGTCCTGCAAAGAGAGTTGCGATACCAGCACTCCGCGGTGGATGTTCCGCTTAAGCAGACCTTCCAGCGAGAGAATCCGCATGGCTTCGCGCATGGTGTTACGGGATACGCCCAATGAGCTTGCCAGGGGAATTTCCATGAGCGCTGCTCCGGGACGCAATTCGCCCTCCAGAATGCGTTGTCGCAGAATGCCTGCAACCTGGTCGGCGACGCTGACCCGATGGATTTGTGAACGTTCCATTGAAAAGAAGGTTGGCGAAAATTGTGCGCCATAATGCCCTCAATTGTTCAAGTTGTCAAGTGTTGAACAATTCACAGGTTCCCCACGAACTCATCGGACGGGTGAAGTTGGGCTCCATTTCCAAAGCTCACGAAAACCCGTTTGCAGAGCTCTCATGTATCATTCCGCTATCGCTGTTGCCATCCGGAGCACGCGATTTCGGAAAGGCTGAAGCCTCATTGGTGCAGATAAACAGAACCTCAGACGCGAGCGCTCATGCATTGCACCCTACCAATGCGTCGGCCCGAAAGTTGTTGTCTGAGAACTGCGCCGAAACCGGGATTTCTGCGCATTGTGCATATTCCCTGATCCGTTGCCACGATGAGGAGCTTTGCGACTTGCTTACAGCAGCACGGAACGCGAAGGAGCGATTCAAAGCTCGGGTCGTCACTTATTCGCCCAAAGTTTTTCTGCCACTGACAAATATCTGTCGGGACTATTGTGGCTACTGCACATTCCGCCGCGATCCAGGCGAGATAGGCGCACACACGATGACTCCCGAAGAGGTCCTGCAAGTTGCGCGTGCCGGCGAAAAGATGGGTTGCACGGAAGCGCTGTTCAGTCTTGGTGACAAGCCGGAACTGCTATTCCCACAAATGCGCGAAACTTTGGGCCACCTGGGCTACAACTCAACCCTGCAATATCTGGAAAAGATGTGCGAGCTGGTACTGCGTGAAACAACTCTGCTTCCTCACCCCAACCCCGGCCTGCTAAGTTCAGAATGGCTGAAGCGATTGGCCGCATACTCTCCCAGCATGGGCTTGATGCTCGAAAGTACGAGCGAAAGTCTGATGTGTTCGGGCGGCGCTCACGATAATGCTCCTGACAAACTACCCTCAAAACGGCTGCGCACGATCGAAAACGCTGGCAAGCTGAGTATTCCCTTCACAACCGGGCTGCTGATTGGGATTGGGGAAACGGCTGAAGATCGAGTCGACACGCTTATCGCCATTCGCAATCTCCACCGCCGCTATGGTCATATTCAGGAAGTCATCGTGCAGAATTTTCGGGTGAAACCCGCAATTCCCATGAGTTCATGGCCTGAGCCCAGTCGCGGGGAGATGCTGCGCGCCGTTGCCGTAGCTCGGTTGCTCATGCCGGACGTTAACATCCAGGCTCCGCCTAATCTTTCTGCTCCCAATTATGAAGAATTGTTGGATGCTGGCATAAATGACTGGGGAGGAGTTTCACCACTGACCCCTGATTTCATCAATCCGGAGGCGCCTTGGCCGCACCTCGAGCAGCTAAAATTGAGAACGGAGATGAAGGGCTACACGTTAAAGCCGCGCTTGCCGGTTTATCCCGAGTTCATAGGCGGGCCGATAAATGGGACCGGATTACTTGCGCAGAGACTCGCAGACGCCATTGATGCCGACGGTTACGCCCGGAGGGCTGCATGATCACAGTGCTGACTGGGGGTACAGGCGGAGCAAAGTTTGTAGACGGTCTACGGCAGATCGTGCCCAGCGAAGAGCTAACCATCATCGTCAATACCGGCGACGATCTGATCTGGTGGGGTCTCTATGTGTCTCCTGATCTCGACTCCATCACCTATGTTCTGGCCGGCCTATTAAGTAAAGAGCGGGGCTGGGGCGTAAAAGGCGACACCTTCCAGTGTCTCCAGGCCATGGGACAACTCAGCCAACCGATTTGGTTCCACACTGGCGATCGTGATCTTGCGGTCCACCTGGTTCGCTCCCAGTTATTGGCACAAGGCAAGACTCTTTCCGAGGCAACTACGGAAATTGCAAGCAAGCTCGGCGTGACCGCTCGCATCCTGCCGATGAGCGACTCTCGGGTGGAGACGCGAGTCATGACCCCTGTCGGGGAGCTGAGCTTTGAAGAGTATTTCGTGCAGCGTTGGTATCAGGATCCAGTCGAGTCCGTGCGCTTCGCCGGGGCTACTGACGCGGAACCGGCTCCGGGAGTTTTGGAAGCAATCCGCTCAGCGGAGATGGTTCTACTTGCTCCCAGCAATCCCGTAACCAGTATTGGCCCTATCCTCGCAGTGCCCGGAGTTCGCGAGGCATTGCGTCAAACGAAAGCGACAATCGGTGCGGTAAGCCCGATCGTCGCCGGAGCAGCCGTTTCAGGTCCTGCAGGCATCCTGATGCAGTCGCAAGGCTTGCCCGTCTCGATTGGCGGAGTTGCCGAAGCGTACCGAGACTTTTTGGATCTGCTCATAGCTGACAACCAAGATTCTCGGGCTGCGGAGGAGGTGCGGCATTCTGGCCTGCGCGTACATTGCACAAATACGGTGATGCGGACGTCCATTGACAAGGCGAATCTGGCGACGTCAGTTCTTCAAGCTTTCGAGCAGCGGAACGCTCACTCAGCGACAGACAACTCATGATCCTGATCCCGGTCAAAGATCTCCGCACTGCCAAGCAGCGGCTCGGCCGCGTGCTTGATCAATCCGCTCGCACGCAGTTGGCGCAGGCCATGATCCATGATGTTTTGGCAACTGTGGCAGGCTGGAGCAACCGGCCTGAAGCGGCAGTCGTAACTTGTGATTCCTTCACCGTTCAACTGGCTGCACAATACCGTTTCCAAATCATTCCGGACAATGAGAACCGCAGCGAGACGGATGCCATCGCGCATGCAACGGCTTTCTGCGAGTCCAGAGGGATTCAAAGCACGCTGGTAATCCCGGGAGATATCCCGCTCGTTCAAGTTTCCGAGCTCGAGCAGATCATTGAAGCTGTCCTTGCCAAGGGAAGTGTTTTGGTTCCTGCCGCAGACGGCCGTGGAACCAACGCCGTGTTGCGAAGTCCGGCGGCACTGTTCCCGCTTCAATTCGGAAACGACAGCTTCAAACCGCACCTCACAGCAGCGATGGCAACGGGCCTGCCCTGCATCACCCTTTCCCTTCCCGGAATTGCGCTCGACATCGACAATCCCGATGACCTGCGAAAGTTGGCTTCTTCCCCTGGAGAGACGCGCTCACAACGACTTGCGCGCCAGTGGGATCTCGCCGAATTTCCACTGGCTGCAAATGAATGAAAAAGAGCGCAGGAAGCGATGAGGTGCGCATCATCCCCGTCCCATTCGCGGGCGAGGTCAAGCCCGGCGACGCACTGGCGAAAGCAATTTTCAATGCGCTTGCAGTTGCACGGCTGAGACTTAAGCCCGGCGATATTCTGGCCGTGAAACACAAGATTGTCTCGAAAGCCGAGGGGCAACTTGTTGAGCTGGACTCGATCCGGCCTTCCCCGAGTTCTCGGGCCTGGGCGGCAAGATTTAGTGTCGACGCTCGGGTCATTGAGCTAGCCTTGGCGGAGAGCAAACGTGTGGTTCGCCGAAAGCGCGGTGTCCTCATCACCGAAACGCGCCATGGATTTGTTTGCGCCAATAGTGGTGTCGATGTATCCAATGTGGATGGAGGACAGCACGCCTTGTTGTTACCCAAAGACGCAGATGCAACAGCAAGTCGTATTCGGCGAGAGATAAAGAAGCAATTCCATGTGTCAGTACCGGTAATCATTACCGACAGTTTCGGGCGCGCGTGGCGAGAGGGGTTAACCGAAGTTGCAATTGGAGTCTCGGGCATGAAGGCCGTGCACGACTATCGTGGGCAACGGGATTCCCATCGTTATCCTCTGAGAGTGAGTATTGACGCCGTCGCGGATGAACTCGCTTGTGCCGCCGGGCTGGTGTGCGGCAAGTTGGCACGCACTCCGGCGTGTATTATTCGAGGATTCAAATTTCATCCCGGGCAGGGTCAAGCCCGCGATCTAATCCGTCCGGCTAAACAGGATTTGTTTCGGTAAGGAGATCGTCATGGCAGGTAGTCTGATTCCTCCTGAGTTCAAAGATTTCTCCTCGATGGACTGGACGGATGTCTGCTCAGTTGTTTCCCCGCAGGCTCGCCATTCCCTGGAGCGTGTGCTCGAAACGCAAGATGGCGGAGTTCTCTCGCGAGAAGAATGCTGCACGTTAGGAAATGCGGATGGAAACGACCTCCTTGGAATGTTGGTCGCTGCAAATACGCTTCGCCGCGAATTGTCGGGAAATATCGTCACATATGTTGTAAATCGAAATATAAATTTCACTAACATCTGTTTCGTAGGTTGCAAGTTTTGCGCTTTCAGCCGTGGTCCCCGCGAATCCGACACCTATTTCCTGGAACCGGAGCAAGTCGCGAAGAAAGCAGTAGAAGCCCGGGATCTCGGCGCGACCGAAGTTTGCATTCAGGGTGGCTTGCCGCATGGATTACGGCCCTTCTATTACCGCGACATCCTTCGTGCAGTTAAGAGAGCCGTTCCGGGCATGCACATCCACGCCTTCTCTCCCATGGAAATTATGTACGGGATTGAGCTCACGGGAATGCCCTTGACGGAATATTTGTCCATGCTGCGCGATAACGGCCTCGACACGCTGCCCGGCACCGCCGCCGAAATTCTGGATGATGAGGTCCGGCAGGTGCTTTCGCGCAACAAGCTTTCAAGCGCGCAGTGGCAAGAAGTTATTCGCACCGCTCACCAATGTGGAATCCGCACCACATCTACGTTGATGTACGGGCACGTGGAGACGCCCGAACACTGGGTCAATCAAATTCTGCTCCTCCGTGAAATTCAGACTCACACTGCTGGCTTCACCGAATTCGTACCTCTCGGATTCGTGCATTTCAATACTTTGCTCTTCGCGCAAGGCCTTTCACGTCCTGGGCCCACCATTTCGGAGCATCTGAAAATTCACGCTCTCGCGCGTGTGTTGCTTGCCGGCTCTATCAATAATATTCAGGTATCGTGGGTAAAATTGAATCGTGAACTCTCGCAACTATGTCTGGATGCGGGCGCCAACGATTATGGCGGCACCTTGATGGAAGAAAACATTTCGCGGGAAGCCGGCGCCACTGCGGGACAATACACAACGCCGGAAGAATTTCAGCACTTGATTCTGGAGGCGGGTCGTATTCCGGCAGAACGAAACACAACTTATACGCGGCTTAACATCAAGTTGCCCGTCGAACGTTTTGTAGTCGAGCACGCCATGACGCCGGAGTTCGCGTGAACTCTCCGATAGCCATTATTGGCGGAACGGGGCCGCAAGGACGCGGACTTGCATTCCAGTGGGCCAAAGCCGGCGAAACCGTGATCATTGGGTCGCGCGATGATAAACGTGCCGACACCACTGCGCAGGAACTCGCACAGAACATCGGTTCTGGTGCGAAAATCAGCGGAACCGAGAACTCGGCTGCCTGTGCTGCGACCGATGTGTACGTGCTCACGGTTCCATTTGATGGCCAGGCAGAACTGCTGAAGCAA
>JBLNFC010000689.1:0-17360 GCA_050263355.1 Acidobacteriota bacterium | reverse complement strand
CCACGACGACCACGAAGACAGTTCCTGCGGGATAGTACGGAGTTGTGCCGAAGAGAAAACGCGCACCGTCGAGGATGGAATAGGGCTTGACCTGGTGTGTGATATCCACAATACGAAGGCTGGGCAGAATGGAGTACATAACACCCTTGCAGATCGGCACCGCGTCATCCAGGGTGCCAAAATCCGTCATGAAGACCACGGTTGGCGGATAGTTCTTGGGCGCGTCCGCGGCACGTGACAGAGACGCAAGTGCGAGTAGTGCGACGCATAGAAGTTGCGAGGTAAGTGCACGTTGAATGCGTATGATCATCAGGTTTTGGTTCCGTAATCTGTAATTACTTGCTGGAGCGCTGCAAGCTAATTTCCGGCCCACTCAGGTGCGCCGGTGGTTTGTGTTGATTCGAGGCCCCCATTCTAGTCGGGCAGCTTGAAAAGGGAAATTGGAGCTGCTGGATTAGGACAAAGGTACCAGCAAATTGCCGTCAGAAAACGTGATTCGGGGGTTACGCTGGCGAATGTTACGGGCTATAATCAGAGTAGGTTTTCTATGCGAGTGCGCTATCCAAATGCGAACCTGCCCGTGTGCTGGCTGCACTGTTTAGTGTGTCCGCGACCGCACTTGGCGGTCTTGCCCTCGCAAGCGCGCCCCAACCTTTTTGGCAGCGATTAATTGCTGATCCTCCCAGTTAGTTCCTGAACAGGCCGTAGTCCGTAGCTTCGACTACCACTAGCCTGAAGAGTGACCACTCACAACTGAAATTTGGAGGATCCATGCCAGCAAAGACTTTGACCGCTGCCGGACCGCAGATCAAGACCGCTCTGCCAGGCCCCATTGCCGAGCAAATCGTCCGCGATGACGACAAGTACATTTCCCCTTCCTACACGCGTTCATATCCGATGGTGGCCAAGCGTGGCCGCGGGTTGCGCGTGGAAGACGTGGATGGGAATGAGTTCCTCGACTTTTCCGCGGGAATTGCGGTGACCTCGACCGGTCATTGCCATCCGCATGTGGTGGAGGCAATCCAGAAGCAGGCTGCCGAACTGATTCACATGTCGGGCACCGACTTCTATTACGAGGGCATGGTGACGTTGGCCGAGCGCCTCACCAAGATCGCGCCGATGCCTGGGCCGCACAAGATCTATTACGGCAACTCGGGTACGGAAGCCGTTGAGTGCGCGCTGAAGCTGGCGCGCTATCACACCAAACGGCAGAATATTATTGCGTTTTTCGGCGCATTCCATGGACGCACCATGGGCGCGCTCTCACTGACTGCTTCCAAGCCGCAGCAAAAGCGCCGCTTCGCTCCGCTGGTGCCGGGTGTGACCCACGTCCGCTACCCCGACGTTTATCGCGGATGCGAAGGCGGGGCACAGGATGCCGACGCATTCGGCCTTGGTTGCGCGCGCTTCATCGAAGACAAACTTTTCAAGACAACGCTTCCACCCGAGGAAGTGGCTGCGATTTTCGTTGAGCCTATTCAGGGTGAAGGTGGATACGTAATTGCCCCCACGGTCTTCATGCAAGAACTACGCAGAATTTGCGATCGTCACGGCATTCTGCTGGTGGTCGACGAAGTGCAGAGTGGAGTTGGACGCACTGGCAAGTGGTGGTCGGTCGAGCACACAGGCGTGCAACCCGACATAGTCTGCAGCGCGAAAGGCATTGCGTCCGGAATGCCGCTAGGAGTCGTGATCAGCAAGGGGTCCGTTATGGATTGGGTACCCGGCTCGCATGCGTCCACGTTTGGTGGCAACCCGGTGTGTATCGCCGCGGCGCTGGCGACCCTTGACGTAATCGAGCGAGAGGGACTGTTGCGGAACTCCAGCGAAGTTGGCAATTACATGATGTCGCGCATGGCCGACTGGACTTCCAAACACAAACATGTTGGCGATGTGCGAGGCCGCGGCTTGATGATCGGCGTGGAAATGGTGAAGGACAAGAAGACTAAAGAGTACGCACCCGAAATTCGCGACCGCGTCGTTGAACTGGCATTCGAGCGCGGAGTTCTGTTCCTGGGTTGCGGGCCGAGCACGCTGCGTATTGCGCCGCCGCTCGTCGTCAGTAAGGAAGAAGCCGATGTCGCGATGGATGTACTCGAAGAGTGCATCGCAATTGCAGGCAAGTAAGACAAAGAAGCCACAGATTACCGGATGATTAGGATCAGGAGTCTGGCTAACCGATCCGTCGATTCCCGCTAGTCTGTGGCTTGTAAATTTTCGAACAGCTTTCTCGATTGATGTCACTTTGCATGACTCAGCGACCGAACTGAACCGTGTTAATCGCAAATGGTGGCTTTTATTTCGCTACGGCTTCCACTGCGGGCAACTGCTCCTGCTGCCAGGCGTCGAACCCCCCGATGACGTTGATGACGTTTGTAAAGCCAGCCCGCTGCAGAAGGCTACAAGCAATCGTGCTGCGGTAGCCACTTTTGCAGTGGACAGCAATAGCAACATTCTTATCGAGCGGCGGTAGAGCCTCTTTGAGGCGATCTAGGGGCCAGAGCTCAGCTCGCTCGAGGTGGCCCCCCTGCCATTCTCCATCGCGGCGAACGTCGAGTACGTGCAAGTCCTTACGTTGAAATAAATCGCGAGCTGAGATTTGCGGCAGTGTCGCCATCTCGAATCCGGCCTTCTTCCAACCTGCCATTCCATCTTGCAAGTAACCCGTCAGATCTTCAATCCCGACACGTGCCAGGCGAACTCGGGCTTCTTCGATCTGATCGGGCGTGTCCGCAATAAGAACCGGCTGAGCGGAAAGCCCCAGCAGCGATCCAGCCCACGAGGCGAACTGTCCGGAAAGTGCGATGCTGATGGAACCAGGAACGTGGCCCGCCGCGAAAGCCTCCGTGCTGCGGATGTCGAGTGCAGGAGTTCCCTGTTCTATCAACGTTTTCAGCTTGGTTGCAGGAACCGGCGTAAGTTCTGGCAACTCATCCATCGCGGCAGCGCCGCCGCGGTTGATTTCGGCGTCCTTGGCAAAATATTCGGGCCGGGCTGGAAGGTTGTTGGTCAGCTGTTTTACGAATTCCTCGCGCGTGCTGATCTGCAATGCGTAATTCGTGAAGCGCTCAGTGCCGATGGTAGAGGATTTTTCCGCGCGCATGTTCCGGCCGCACAGTGATCCTGCGCCATGAGCCGGATAGACCAGAACGTCGTCGGCCAACTTCATCAGCTTGCCATGGAGACTGTCGTAAAGCATGGCAGCGAGTTGCTGTAGCGTGAAGGCAGGCGAGAGATCGGGACGGCCGACATCGCCGATGAAGAGCGTGTCTCCGGTCAGAACAGCCCATGGGCTACGCTGCTTCTCCGTGTCGGTGACCACCAGGCAGATACTCTCGGGCGTGTGCCCCGGCGTTTCCAGTACCGAGATCTTGCAGGTTCCAAAAGTCACCTCGGATGCGTCGCGGACAGCTGCGTGAGGAAACGTCGCGCCAGCTTTCTCCCCTATATAAATGCGCGCACCCGTGCGAGCGGCTAATTCCTTATGACCAGAGACAAAATCCGCGTGCAGATGGGTTTCGAATATGTGACGGATCTTGAGGCCGTTCTCTTCAGCAGCCTTGAGGTAAATTTCGACATCCCGCTGTGGATCGATAACGGCAGCTTCGCCGCCGGATCCCAGCATGTACGAAGCATGCGCCAGGCATCCGAGATAGAACTGTTCGAAATACATGGTCTGACCTCAATCTCGAAACTATGAGCGGTGCGATCGGGCCTTCAGAATACTCCAGGTGCCATTCATTTCTTGAGCAATTGTTTGTAACGAAAACAAGTGACGGCGTGGTCGTTGACCAAGCCGACCGCTTGCATGAAGGCATAGCAGATCGTCGAGCCGACGAACGTGAAGCCCCGCCGCTTGAGGTCTCTGCTCATCGCATCGGATTCCTCGGTTCGGGCGGGAACCTGCTTCAGTTCCTTCCATTTGTTCACAATGGGCTTGCCGTTTACGAATTGCCAGATGTACCGATCAAAGGAGCCAAATTCCTTCTGGACAGTAAGGAACGCCTTGGCGTTCTGGATGGTGCCTGCAATTTTAAGCCTGTTCCGGATGATGCCGTCGTTCTTGAGCAGCTGAGCTTGCCTCCGCCCGTCATAGCCGGCCACTTTAGCCACATTAAAGCGATCGAAGGCTGCACGATAATTTTCCCGCTTGCGAAGAATTGTGTCCCAACTCAGTCCGGCCTGTGCTCCCTCAAGGACCAGGAACTCAAAAAGCACACGATCGTCGTGCCGGGGAACACCCCACTCAAAATCGTGGTAACGAACGGAAACATCACTCCGCGCCCAGCCACAACGGACGAGCTCTCGGCTTCCTACGCGCGCCATGCTGGCTACTGCAGCGACTTCGGATCAGAATGATTCTTGGGCGAGTACTTATTAAGTTCTGCGATCATGTCATGAGCCGCCGCCGGGGCGCTTGCCTTTCCATGGCGCAGGATATCTTTGACGCTGATGTCGCGACCATAGAGCTTTCGGGTGGCCCGGTTATCCGGTCGCAAAGTAGAGCCTTCGAGCGAGACGCCGGCAAACAGTCCGCGAGAACGGGAATAAGACAACATTTCCGCGCGCATCACGACGTCGGTAGCGCCTTGCGCACTGCGGCCTTTCGGTCCAGCAGCCGCAGAGGCGTCGGCGCCTAATTTAACTTTGCTACCCATAAGCGATTCGGCGCCCCGCGGGTTCATGACCAAAATAACAAAGTCGGTCGCTTGGCCACCCAGTTGAAATCCGATATTGAAGCCTTCTAGGGCGTACATGGCAGGAGCACTCCAAGATCCTGTGTAATGCTCGCCGGAACGGCAGCTCATCACGCCGCGGCCATAGCTGCCGCCGATGCCGATCGCGCCCTTCTTCACAGACGGCAGCACGATGACGCATTCAGCCTTGTCGAAAAGATCCTTCGGAATATTGTCGGGAATGTTGATGATCTCTTTTAAAGTTTGACCAGCCTCTTTGACGCGATCTTCCTCTTTTTCGTCCTTGGCAGCAGCGAAACTGAAAGTTGAAGCCATTGCGAGGAGAACAACCAAGGCGAGCGACTTGCGCATGAACACCTCCCGGTGAGGAGCATATTAACGCAAGTAGATGGGGAATTCGTCACGCTATGTACTTTCGAAACGTTGGGTGCATCCGCGATAAGCGTCAGAGTTCAGGTAATTTAGACAAGCATGACCATCTGCGTGCTCCTTTTGTAACTTGGAACAATTCCCGTAGTCACCTACAGTCGGTCCGAGCAGTAAATCAGGAAAGTGCGTCGAGTTTTTCGGCCCTTCACGTGCATCTATATGAACGGGCACGGCTAAATCTTGGACCGCACGACGTAAGACGCTGTAAAGAGTGAAAATATTGGACCCTTGGGGAATGAAGTACACAAGACAAATCGGTTGCCTGCTGACCGTCATTTTCGGCGCTGCCCTGCTCGCAGGTCACGGACAGGCAGCTTTCTCGGGTGCCAGTGGCAACCCCAGATCTCCGGAGTCTTACAGCGGTTCCGCTTTCGGGGGGTCGCCCTCAACCGCCACGGCCAGCGCGTATGACGATGATCAATCTGTCCTCACCATTAAAAGGCGAGTTAACGAGGTCAATGTTCTGTTCATTGCCACGGATAAGCACGGCAAGTTCGTGCGCAATTTGAACGAGCGCGACTTCAATATTTTGGACGATCACAAACCTCCGGAGTCGATTCTTGCCTTTCGTCGCGAGACGGACCTGCCCATCCAAATGGGACTGCTGGTGGATGTCAGCGGGTCGGTCAACAGCCGTTTTGAATTCGAACAGGAAGCCGCAACCGGCTTCTTGCAGCACGTGATTCGCCCAGGGTTCGATAAGGCCTTCGTCCTTGGATTCAATGGGCACAGCGAGTACGCGCAAGACTATACCGACAAAGCCTCGCTGCTTTCGGTGGGCGTGAAACGCTTGCAGAACGGAGGCGGCACTGCCCTCTATGACGCCGTGTACCGTGCCTGCAAAGAAAAGCTGCTGGGTGAGAAGTCGGAGCATCCTGTGCGCAAGGCGCTCGTAGTCATCAGCGACGGAGAAGACAACCAGAGCGAGACAAGCAGAGCCCAAGCGATTGAGATGGCGCAGCGGGCGGAAGTTATTATCTATACTATTTCAACCGACGACAGCGGTCTGATCTTGCGTGGCGACAAGGTCTTGCAGCAACTCGCCGATGCCACAGGCGGCCGGGCTTTCTATCCGTACAAGATGAAAGATATTTCCCACTCGTTTTCGGCGATTGAAGATGAATTGCGCAGCCAGTATGTGGTGTCCTACAAACCGTCGGATTTCGACGCCGATGGCCGCTATCGCAGCATCGAGATCACCGCTCTCAAGAAGGATCTGCAAGTCCGTGCACGACGCGGTTATTTCGCTCCCAAGCAGTAAATCTCCTCCAAGCTCACTCACCAGGCTTCCGTCCTCAGTCATTGCACGTGCATGCGCCGTGTGATACCGTCGCCCTGAATCCCACTTCTGCTGTGGAGACGCGCCATGTTCGGCATCATTCTCCTAGTCCTGCTTGTCATCATCGCCTTTGTCCTAATCGCGATGTACAACAGCCTGGTACAACTGCGGGTGCGTACCGATTCCGCATGGTCCGATATCGATGTGCAGCTGAAGCGCCGTCACGACTTGATCCCGAACCTGGTGGAAACGGTCAAAGGGTACGCCGCGCACGAGAAAGGAACGTTCGAAAACATCGCGAAGTTCCGCTCCCAAGCCATGCAGGCGAGTACCCCGGCTGATAAAGCAGTAGCTGAGAATCAGCTGAGTGGCGCATTGAAGAGCTTGTTTGCGGTAGCGGAAAATTATCCGCAATTGAAGGCCTCTGAAGAGTTCACGCAGCTGCAAGGCTCTCTAAGCCAAACTGAGGATTCCATCCAGAACTCGCGGCGCTACTACAACGCCGTGGTACGCGACCTTAATACGAAGATCCAGTCTTTCCCCAGCAACATTCTGGCCGGCATGTTCGGATTCCAGCAGCGGCAATTCTTCGAGGTGGAAGCCGCCGACCGCGAACCAGTCGCTGTGAAATTTTAGCGATGCGGGGGGCACGTCTTGCGTTTCGGTACGGGTTGTCCCTGCTTCTTCTTTGCGCGTTGGTATTTCCCTCGCCTCTTCATGCCAAGAGCTGGCGCGTCACCGAATTCCACGAAAACATCGCCATCGATCACGCCGGCGGCGCTCGAGTCAGCGAACGGCTGACGATTCAGTTTGAGGGCGAGTGGCACGGCATTCATCGAACGATTCCTATCGAGTACCCGGGGCCTCATGGAACGAACTACACACTCTTGTTGAAGGTGTTATCTGTCGCCGACGGTACCGGCAATGAGCTTAAGTACGAGTCAAATACTTCGAAGGGCTTTCGCGATCTGAAGATCTATATCCCGGGAGCGACCGACACGACCAAGGTCGTGCAGATCGACTACGCGGTCAAGAATGGTATCCGGTACTTCGACAGCTACGACGAATTTTACTGGAATGTCACGGGGAACGACTGGCCTGTGCCTATCGACCATGCCTCAGCATTCGTTCGCTTTCCGGACGGCGCTGCCGGTTCGCTGCGGGCACAATCGTTCACTGGAGCGTATGGGTCGGCGGGACACGAAGCAACCGCTGAGGTCAATGGAGCAGACGCTACGTTCGAGACGACCGCGCCGCTGCCCATGCGCGGCGGGTTGACCATAGATGTCTACATCCCGAAAGGAATACTGAAGGAACCTGGCGCGCTCACCCGATTGATCTGGTTCTTGCGCAGCAACCCCATTATCTTTCTTCCGTTTACAACCTTAGGTGTCATGTTCCTGGTGTGGCGTCAATGGGGACGCGACCCGGATCCGGGGATGTCAGTCGCTCCCATGTACGAGCCACCGAGAAACATTTCACCGGCAGAAGCCGGGACGCTCATCGACGACACAATTCATCCGCGCGATATAACGTCGACGCTGGTTGACCTGGCTGTGCGCGGTTATCTAAGAATCGAAGAGAAAGATGAAAAGGGCCTGCTCTTTCATCACAAAGACTACGTTTTCCACCTGCTGAAGCCGCGGGAACAATGGAAGGACCTTGCTCCGCATGAGCAGGTCATGTTGGAGAACATATACGCTGGTGGGGGGACCGAGACTCGACTGTCCGCTCTAAAGAACCACTTCTATACCGCTTTGCCCATCATCCGGACCGACATCATGTCCTCGCTCCGGAAGAAAGGGATGTATCTGCTGGATCCCGAGTCGGCGAACGGTTACAGCATCGTCGCGGCCATTTTGATCCTCATACCATTCGCGCTCGCGCAGTTCACGGGACGTGCAAATTTTTTCAGTTCCCTTAGTTCTTTGATCGTGGCGGTTCTGATTTCCGCCGTGATCTGGTGGTTGTTTGCACGGCAAATGACCGCGAAGACGATTCAGGGCGGACGCACTCGCGTGGAAATACTCGGGTTTCAGGAGTTCATGAACCGTGTAGAAGCTGACCGTCTCAAGCGAATGCCACCGGACACGTTCGAGAAGTTTCTCCCCTACGCCATGGCATTGGGCGTGGAACACAGCTGGGCACAAAAGTTTGCCGGCATCATCCAGAATCCGCCGAGCTGGTATGTATCGCCCACGCCTTACGTCATGGGCGGGTTCAATCCAATGCTCTTCACCAATTCCATGCACTCAATGTCGAGCGACATGCACCAGGTGTTCGTCTCGGCGCCACGATCGAGTTCCAGCGGTTCGGGATGGAGCGGAGGAGGCGGCGGTGGCGGGTTCTCCGGGGGCGGATTCGGAGGCGGAGGCGGAAGCGCTTTCTGACGTCAATTTGGAGGCTCATAACAAAACCAGCGTGATGCCGTTGTTGCCCCCGCCCAAGTCGCTGTCCAGCAATAGTTGCGGCGCCTCATGAATCAGATCTTTGCTCCGCTGGTCGAAACTGGAGAAACTTTCGCCAGTCACGAACAATCGGATATCTCCTCTTTCTTTTGCCTGCCGCAAAAAATTTCGCACAACCGGACGTAGTATCCCTCCAACTCCGCTGGAACCATACCCGTGTACGATTTTCATTACACTCACCTGCTTCTTGCGAGCTTCTGCCAGCGCACTCTCAAGCTTCCGGAGGGCTTGTATGCGATCCGGGAATCCCGCTTCCAGGTCGATGATTGTGAGCTTGGGGGACATGTACCTCGCCTAAATGTAAACGAGAAACCCTATCCCTTCTGGCAATCACGCCTTGTTAACTCACTCTGTACTCTCAAGAACAACCGTGGCGCCCTGCGCTTTTCGGGTAAACTGAGAGGCAACACCAGAGGGCCAGCCGGCGATCTAAATACCTGCCTCAGGTGTGTGTCGCAAAGGCACAAAGCAGTACTTCGACTCTCAATCCAAAACGGAAGCGTCGGAGAGGGTTTCATTATGGCTCAGCGTTTTTCCCTCGACCACCAGTCGTGCGAGCAGTTCTTGGCGGCAGCCTCGCTGCTGCAACAGTTTCAGAGACAAGCCACGCAATCTAGCGGACCACAGAATTTTGCTTATCACCTGCTGGAACTGCTCGACACTCAAAAAGCCATTGAAAGTGGCGCTCTCGATACTGATAGTGCGATCGAGCGGATAGTAGGACTCGCATTGCGGGTGTTGGGCGCCGAGGGAACCGCAGCTTGGCTCTTCTCCAACGATGAATTTGTATACCGGGCGGGTTCCGGAAGAGCGGCTTCCAAGGACGAGCGCCTGCGTTTAACTGTGCTGGCACGGGTGGCGGCGATCTGTGAACCCAGCCGGGAATCTTTTCCAGGGCAGCGGGAGTGGGCCAAAGGAGCTGGTGATTCTGGATACTATCCCGGATGCGTTCGCTCACTAATCGTCGGACCGATTTACCGACACGACACGGTAGTAGGAGCGTTGGCCGGCTTTTCCACTGCATTTGACGCTTTCGATGAACGGGATGCAGCCAACATCCGGCTGCTGTCAGGTATGATCGGCACCGCGATGGAACGCGCGGTCGTACCCGATATCAGCGTGGCTGCGCTACCCCGCCAGACTTTGCTGCGAGTCATCGAACATATCGTCCCGGCGCTGGAACAACTCGTCCACGAACAGGATTCTGCGCGGCAGGGCACCGAGCAGGAACCGATAATCCACGAAGAATCAGTACCCAACCTTGTTTCGCAGCAATCCCCGCTCGAAGTATCTTCGTTCGAGGGCGAGACGCAGAACTTGTCGAGGGACGCGGATGTGCCGGCCATGGAGATAACGAAAGCCGAATCCCAAGCGGTGACCGCGCCTGAACCGATGATCCCTGCGGCCGAGCGAATTGACGAAATCGAGGACGTCACGGCGGAGGCCGTAGCACTTCCGCCGGAGCCGATCGTTGCTGTGAGAAGCGTGCAAGAGGAGCCCGCTGCGCTCATGCAATCCGCCGCGACAACTCCCGAGGAACAACATCCGGAAGTCGTCAAGGCCGCGGCTTTGCGTGACGAATTGGCGCAACTAAGTCGCAGCATTGCTGAGATGGTTGAGAGTCGAGAATCGCCGTCTGCAGACTTGGCAGCAGATAACGTGGTAGCGCTTGAGGTTCAAGATCCCACGCCAGTTCCTCTGCAACCAGTTCATCTCGAGACAGACTCCGAGCAGGAAACATTCAGTTCCGCAACTTCGATTCACGAGAGTGAGACTGCGCAAGAGGGCGCCGAGGTCCAACCGTTTACACCTATGGACGATACAGCGGTCCCAGGCATCGGCGTCCGAGCAGCTCTTTACGACGATGAAGAAGAGCAACCTTCGCAGCTGTGGGTCTCATTTCGAAACACGGCGGCACATGCGGCCCGCGCTGTGAGCAACCTGGCTGGTTGTACATTCCGCTTTATGCAACGGTCAGCTTCCTGGACTACAAGCAGCGGCCGACAGTTCGGAAGCCGGCTTCGCGAAAAGGCTCAGTTTCGCCCTAAAATGCCGAAACTTCCGACGGAGCGGCTCGACGAAGTCACGCGGAGAGCACGGGCCACGCTTTCGAATCAGGCGAGCAACGTACGTGTTCGGATGCAGGGCCTGACCAGCCGCCGACTGGAATTACCGAAGATCTCGACAGCGAAGGTGCGGAACGTCACAGACCAGACAAGCACATTCTTACGGAAGGCTGCTGCGTCCGTGGCGGATACGTGCAAAGCGCTCGTCAATTCGGTGCCCGATTTGCCCTCGTTTTCCCGGAACAGTTTGCACAGCGCGAGGCCCAGCGCCGCTCTCGCACAACAGCGCACCGAGTCCAGGATCAACCGCCTTCAAAACTTCCGTCTCCGCGTTCGCGTCAACGGAACGACACTACGCCGAAGTGCTTCAGCATTAGCAATCCTGCTGGTGATGAGTGCATTTCTACTGATGGAGAGTGGGTTATTCAGATCCGATTCAACGGCTGCCGCAAGCGCACGCAATGAAACGCAGACAGTGGGCGGAGCGAACCGGGCACCGACTGAACAGCCAGTCTCAACCAACGCTACAGTCCAAACCAGCAATGTCGCAACCCATAAGGGTTCCGCTGCCACAGGACCAACCAGCCACCTCTTGATCACTGATCCTTCGACTGAAGATATTGTGCAGAACCTGACTCGGTTTGAGGTCTCCACTGTGCGGCGGCAAGCAGCAACTGGAGATGAGGAAGCCGCCTTCCAACTCGGCATGATGTATGAGGTCGGTTACGACGTGAAGCAGAATTGCAGTAAGGCTGCTGAGTGGGTCACCAAGGCCGCTGAAGCCGGCTACCCACCCGCGCAGTACAACCTGGGCCTTCGCTACAAGGACGGCGATGGCGTCACGGCGAGTACCGCTGAGGCGGAAAAATGGCTCAACAAGGCTGCGGCTGGCAAGTATCGTCCAGCAAGGGTGGCCTTGGCCAAATTGCTGCCCCAGGACAGGTAATCACCCAGGCGTCATTGGCAAAGATCCTCCGTACACAAATCTGCAAACTTGAGGCTGGGCGGGAGTTTCGGAGTGAGGCGTTCTTTTACCCGTTCCGGGAGGAACCTCAGTTCTACCCTTAATTGATCGGTAATCTATCTTCCGCCTGGGGTGTCATCCATGATATAACCGCCCCTGAGCAGAGATAATCCACGCTCCGCCAGCTGATGTGGTAGGCCACTGGTTTCACAACTGAAGAAGCCAGGACGGAGGAAATATTGTGTCCGACGCACGTACCGGAAAGCGATTCCCGCTGGAATTACCGATCAAGATTCACAAGGGAGAGGCGAGTGGAGAATCCAGCGGAGTAACGGGCAATCTGAGTGCGGCTGGCGTATATATACGCGCCGATGCTGCCTTGGAAGTGGGCTCACCTGTTGAATTCGAAATAGCTTTGCCGCCTGAAATGACGGGCGCAAAGGAAAACGTAGTGATCCAGTGCCGTGGACGGGTGGTTCGTACAGACGAGCCGGCCGGGAGTAAACCCGCGGAGGGCCGGGGAGTGGCCTGCGTTATTGACTCCTATGAATTCGTTCGTAATTCGTAACGGCGGAGAGCGGAGAAAATGCTCAAACTGATTCTGGCCGACAATCAAGCGATTTTCCGGGCGGGTATCGCCAAGGTTCTCGCAGTCGAAGACGAGATGCGCATTGTGGCGCAGGCGCAAACCCCGGAACAGATGATGATGGCTCTCGACAAGTTTCGAGCCGGCGTCCTGATCGTAGCGGGAGGCTTCCACAACGACTTCAGCACGGTCGTGCAAGCCGCCGGCAAGGCGAAGACCCGGGTCGTAGTGCTCGCGGACACCGGAGAAAGCGCCCAGCGCTACATGAATGCGGGCGCTAATGGCGTGGTCTACCGTAACGTGACTAGCTCATCTCTGGTGGATTGCGTTCGGAAAGTCGCGCGTGGCGAAAATTGGGTACAGGACATCGCTGTTCCCAGTGAGCTCACTGAGAACGATATGGTGGGATTGCGAGTACGCGACCGGTTAACCGCTAAAGAACTGCGCATCGTGGCCTTGATCGTGCAGGGCTACAAAAACAAAGAAATCGCTTCGCAACTCGGCACCACCGAACAGGTCATCAAGAATTATCTAAGGAATGTGTACGACAAAATTGGGGTTTCAGACCGGCTGGAATTGGCGCTATTCACCATTCACCACCGGATACTGAACGAAGCTGCAGCGGCTACGACGGCTGGCATGAGTCCGGCGCCCCCGGCAGGTGCAGGAGTGTCACAAGCTTAAAGAAGTTCTATTGTGGGGAAGGCCGCCTATGAGGGCGGCCTTTTTTGTTATCCCAAATCAAGAGTAGTTCGCGCATGTGCTTCACGGCGGAGAGCGGAACTAGAATTCATGAGGCCTTCGCTGGGGTTGTGCCGAGGATCTGACAACTGAATTGCGCAGCAACCATCGGCACGCATCGCGGCGCGAACAAAAATGGCAGGCAAACGGGATTCTAAACGCACCCGGATGAATTGCGGATGCGAGAAGGTCCCATGCTCTCCGTTCTCAGTTGTTGCCAACTGAGAACGAAGAGTTGAGACAGAACTTGCTATTGCGGCGGCCGTTGCGAATTCGGACTTGCAGTCTGCGGTGAGCTGCCGGGTGCACCTGGCTGTGTGCTGCCGGGCTGGCTAGCGTCAGGTGTGGCCGGACTGCTGGACGGCGAAGTTCCAGTCGATCCGCCGCTCGGCGCCGCTGAAGGAGAACTGCTTGGAGAAGCGCTGGAGGCTCCGCCAGCTTGCTGCTGAGCGTGCTGCTGCATGTCGGCCAGCTTCTTCTGCTGTTCCGGGGTCAGCACCGCCTGGATCTTCGGAAACTGTGTCTGCTTAATTTCCATGATTTTGGCGCGCTTCTGTTCGACCGAAAGCGTCGTGTCGGTACGCACCGCGTTTATTTGAGTCATCTCTTCCTGGATGATGGGCTGCAGTTTTGCTTTCTGTTCGGAGGTCAGCTGCAACTCATCTTCTACGGAAGTGGCGCGGCCTGCCGCGGGTGCCTGTGCGCTTCCGCCGGGAGCGCCTTGCGTTTCGGGAGTCGCTGCCTGCGGAGCACCGGGCTGGGAAGCCCCGGGGGTCTCTGGCACGGTTTGTGACTGGGAGGCTGTCGGGCTCTGAGGCGACATTTGAGGCTGAGAACTCGGATTCGACATCTGCGCGGCAGCCAAGCTGGCGGCCAGCGCTAGTACTAGTCCTGCGATCAGGTTTCGCATGTTGCTCCTTCCGACAAAGTGGGGAATGTTAAAACCCTAGAGATGCCGCAAAGGACCAGAATCCGGCGCCCCAGAGGTAAGTCATGTTGAGATGAGATCCACGGGATGGTGGTTGGATGGAAAATCTTCAGCTTGCAAAAGTGGCAAGGTTCGAGGTTTCAGGAACATACAGAGCGGCGGGTATATGAAGACAGCCTTCACCTTGATAAAAGGCCAGTCCCGCACGCTGCGATGAATGAGGAGTACTAACGAGCAAACGTCATAAGCAAGAAAAAACCGGGTACCCTAAGATACCCGGCGTTTTAACAATGTTCTCGATCAAATGATTTTTTCACCAATCGACTTGCCTTGAGTGAAGAGGAGCAGGTAGTCAGGGCCGCCGGCTTTTGAATCGGTACCCGACATGTTGAACCCTCCGAAGGGATGAGCTCCGACGATGGCGCCGGTACACTTACGATTGATGTACAGGTTGCCAACGTGGAAATCACGCTTCGCTCGCTCAATTTTGTCAGGCGATTTCGTGTAAACGGCGCCGGTAAGCCCAAATTCCGTGTCGTTGGCGATCTCAAGCGCATGATCGAAGTTGCGAGCCTTGATTACAGCCAGCACCGGTCCGAAAATCTCTTCCTGCTCGAGTTTTGATTTCGGAGCGATGTCTGCGATTACCGTCGGCTCGATAAAATATCCTTCGCCGGCATTGTTTGCAGGCTTCCCCCCGGTTATTAAGCGGCCTTCTCTTTTACCCACTTCGATGTAATCAAGTATCGACTTCATCGATCCTTCGTTGATCACTGCGCCCATGTAAGCGTTTTCAGCAGGATCGCCAACCTTGATTTTCTCGACTCGTGCCTTCAGCTTTTCGAGGAACTTGTCGTAGATGCGCTCGTCGATGATGGCGCGTGAACAAGCGGAACACTTCTGCCCCTGAAATCCGAAAGCGGCCTGTGCGACTCCTTCCACGGCAGCGTCGAGATCGCCATCAGCATCGACAATCGTGGCATCCTTTCCGCCCATCTCCAGGATGGTGCGCTTGATCCAAATCTGGCCGGAGGCCTGATCAGCAGCACGGCGGTTAATGTCGAGACCAACTTCGCGCGAACCAGTGAAAGCGATGTAACGAGTCTTCGGATGCGCCACGACAGCGTTGCCGAAACTTGCCCCAGCACCCGGGCAGAAGTTCACCACACCCTCGGGCATGCCCGCTTCTTCCAGCAACTCGATAAATTTCGCGGCAATGGTCGGAGAGTCGCTCGAGGGCTTCAGAATCACTGTGTTTCCGGAAACGATCGAAGCCAGCGTCATCCCCGCCATGATCGCGGCAGGGAAATTCCACGGAGGAATCACGGCGCCTACCCCTAAAGGGATATAAGTCAGGTGATCCCGCTCGCCGGGGAGTTGGACCGGAGCAGTTGCCTTGGCCAGTTTCAGCGCCTCACGGCTGTAGAACTCGCAAAAATCGATTGTCTCGGCGATGTCCGCGTCAGCTTCAGCCCAGTTCTTGCTGACCTCAAACACCAGCCACGCGCAATATTCAAACTTGCGTTCGCGCAGCAGATCTCCGACTCGGAACAAAAGCGCAGCGCGATCTTCGACGGACGTGCGACTCCAACTTTCAAATGCCTTGAGGGCAGCGGCCATGGCCGGCTCTACATGATCCTTCGTCGCTTTTTGATGAATGCCTACTACCTGCGAGGGGCGAGCCGGGTTCACGGACGTGATCTTTTCCTGCGTTTTTACACGCTTGCCGCCGATGATCAGGTCATATTCACGGCCCAGTTGCCCGCGCACTTTCTCGATAGCGGCACGCATTTTTCGGGCGTTCTCTTCTTTGCTGAAGTCGGTCAAAGGCTCGTTGACGAATGGGCCTTCATGAAGGCGCGTTTGCGGACGCGCGGGAGCTTCCAGTGTTGCCATAATTTGCACCTCGGGAGAATATCCAGGAATTCCGGAACGGCTACAGTAACGATGATTTTAGCACTCGAAACACAACGAAATTGATGCGAACAGCACAATCATTGAACAATTTACGAATTGCCGGATTGAACAATTTTGGCCAGCGGCGGAGTTGATCCGCCTCTGTAATGCGTCAGCCCGAACTCCAAGGATCCGTAAATCTACTGTGCCAGGAACGCGCTGATTCGATCAGCCACACGCTGGAATTCGCAGTCTAGTAATAGATGCCCACAGTCATTGTTAAGCTCCAATACTTCAGCATGCAGGAGCTTGGCAAAATCCAGCGCTGGACCGGGCGTCACCATGTGATCGGTATCGTTCGCAACCACGAGAACCTTCGCTTTGACCGCGGCGGCAGCGCGTTCCATCGATCCTGAAAACGTATCCGAGACATCCAGGCTCATCATGGCTTGCGACTGGCGGATGTGATTGTTGGCGTCGAACGCAGCCGGGTCGAGCGTCTCTTTCGTCAACTTGGCATACGTTTGTTGCCGGTCATTGTCGTGATTGAACTTCTGCGGCGTGATGATTGCAAGCGCGTCTATCGCCGCAGTCGCTTCGGCTTCGGGATTGTCGGTGTAGTCACCTTTGTTCCACGCAGGATCGCGCATGATCGAATCATTCTCCGCTGTCCAGAGATTGATGTCGTAACCTGCAAGCCTGGGCGAACCCACGATGGGTATCACTTTGTCCATAAAGTCGGGATACGAGACCATCCATTGAAAACTCTGCATCCCCCCCATGGAGATTCCCATCACTGCCCTGATGTGCTGCAGATGAAGCACGCTGGTCAACAGATGGTGCTGGCTATTGACCATGTCGCGGATGGCGATCTTTGGAAAGGTCATGTGAAGCTGCGAGGGGCTGTTCGAGGGAGAACTGGAGACTCCATCCCCGAGCGCGTCGACGGCGATGACGTAGTACTTCGAAGTGTCGACAAGTTTGCCTGGCCCGAATGAATCGATCAGATCTTTAGTCGTACCCCGAAACCAGGTCGCGAACACGACAACATTGGACTTGTCGGCGTTCAATTGACCGAAGGTGCGATAACCAATTCGGCAGTCGCGTATAACTTCGCCATTAACCAGTGTCAAATCACCAAGAGAGGCCATCTGCAATTGTTGTGCGGCAGCAACGTGTATCAGAGCGAGAAGCGAGAGTAGATAAAGCGCTTTTCTCATGAGTTCTCTCCGCGCGGGATTCTACAGGAAGCGTGAAGAACAGGAACGCTGCTTGGCATCAGTCGCGAACTTTGAATTGCCGGACG
>JBLNFC010000688.1:0-3358 GCA_050263355.1 Acidobacteriota bacterium | reverse complement strand
TAAACCCGGAATGGTGAGGTCCGAAAGCACCGTACGGCGGAATCGGTATCGGAGCTGTATTCGTCGAGTTTGATCCTTATTAAGGGGCTTTTCCAGTTGCCATGAGGCCTCGCCTAGCCGCGCAGCAAACACCGGGTTTTCCGTGTTGCGCTCTATCGAAATACTGGTCAGGGAGTTCCAACTGGAGTACCTGAAATGCGGGTCGACATAGCTGGTCACCAAACGTTGATCCAGCCGCGACATCAACGCTGATACCGACCATGACTCACCCAATCCGCGCATATTGTTGCGGGTGTACTCCACGGATCCCCGTGGACTGACGAATGTATTTTCATTCGCTGTGAAGTTCGCCCCGCCGGTACTGACTGGCGGCAATCCGGGAACTGCAATGGTGCCCGACGGGAGATTTCCGCCGCGCCTCGCGATCTCGAAACCAAAGCCGTAGGTAAGAGTATTCCTCTTTGCCTCGTGTACCTGAACAAGCACATCTTCATCCGGTTGATCTGTTATTGGCCGGCGTGCGTCGACGTTGGTCCAATCGAAAATGCCTAACTTATAGAGCTCGCTCTCTGCCTTGAGCATGTTTCCCTGACTTAAAGGAGATTCGCGAGGGATGTTCGCAGTCTTGGATATGAGTGCTGGACGCGTATCGCGTCGGCCGAGAAGAACCACATCGTTTACGTGAACCTGCTGCTTCTCTGTGATGTCGTAAGTAATATCCACTCGCGTGGGATCGTTCGGATCTCGCGTGACCTTGGAGTCGAACTCGGCATTGAGAAAGCCTCGATCCAGGTAAGCAGCCATGACGTTACTGCGATCGCCTGCAAGACTCTTGGGCGAAAACGGCTGGCCGGGTCTCAACTTGAAACCACCCGAAGGTGCAAGAACAGTGCCAGGCACCTGGGTATTCCCATGAAGCGTCAGGTTATCGACGATGGTCTGCGGCCCCTCCGTAATCTGAAAAGTGACGAAGATCTTTGGTTCACGGTCGACCACATCAGGTTCTACTTTCACATCTTCATAACCTCGGTCCTTGTAAAACGCGGTGATGCTCTTAATGCTCTGTGCAAGGAGCTTTTCACTAAACTTGCCTTTGGAGAAGAACCGGTGGGGCTTCACCGCCACGATCGGCTCTAGATCGTCCTCATCGATATGACGATTTCCGCGAAAGTTGACTTCCTGGACGCTGTGCCTCCGTTGTTTGTCGATGTTGTAAACGAGCGTGACTTTATCAGGTTCGTTGCGGAAGGTGGTGGTTACCTTGACATCGAAATATCCCTTTTTCTGAAAAAAATCGGCGAGATTTTGCTGTCCTTCATCCACCAGGTCGCTATCTACAGTTCGCTCAGAATATATCGGGATCAATTGTTTCTTCCTGCGTCCTCCGAGGAAGGGGAAAACCGAGAGTTTCGCTCCCGTAACATCTATATTCACCACTGGTCCCTCGTTCGCCTGGATGAAAACGTCAGCGCGGTTTGTGCTGGGTTCGTATTCGGAATGGTCGAAGTCGACACGGCTAGCGAGCCGCCGGTGGCTCGCCAGATCGCGTCGTATGAGCCCCACGGCCGCATTAATTCGTCTGGGCGTATAACTTTTACCCGGCTTCAGAGCAGCCCCGGTGAATGTCGCGCGCAATGACTTTGTATCTTGCGCCAGGCGTGCAGCTTCCGGTGGTGGCGGACCGAGCACGGTGACGTTCCCAACTTTGGCGCGCTTTCCGAGAGTCACGTGAAAGGTGACGTTCGCCAGCATGTGCTGTTCATCAAAGAGTGGCTCCGTCCGGACCTGCGCCTGGAAGTAGCCGGCGGCGATGAAGAACTTGAGCAGTGCGCCCCCCGCAGCCGCCACTGTTTCTTTCTTGTAGGGCGTCTGATCAGGAATATCGATCACTTGAAGAAGACGGGTGTAGGTGAACTGTTTCGCCCCGGGGAATTCGATTATTCCAAAGTAGAGTGCAGGCTCAAGTGTAAAAGTGACGTGCAGGCCGGCAGCATCCGGCTTGACCCCTATTTCGACCTTGGTAAAGTTCCCCGTCTTCTTCAGAGCATCAACCGTCGCATTCACTTTGCGGCTGTCGTAAGGCTCACCCGGCTTCAGTTGCACTAATGGCCGGACCGCGTCGACTGACATTTTGGGATTCGCGATGACGTCGACCGTCGCAACCCGCTGGCCCTCATAGGAGACCTTTGAGCTCTCCTGAGCAGGCGAGCTCGCGGACAGGGCGAGCACGAAAGCGAGAATTGCAAGACATCTGTGCATCTTGAGTGCGTAGCCTTGCTCCAGCCAGCTTCACCAGGCCTTTGTTTCAACAAACCCAAGTGCTTCGATGCCCCTATTTTTGTGAGAGATGTATCTGCTCGAGGTAGCCCCACACTGGTCTCAATTGTCGTAGAGCTTGCCCCACCAGCATGCCTCATGCGGACCACCTGCTTGCTGCTACATAGCCGCCCATGGTGTTACAGACGATTCCGACTGGGAGTACGAAATTGCCCGTATTGTGTTAATCCCTGCATTAAGCGCAGTCTGAGAATAGCTGACCGGAGATTCTCAGAACGGCGCGAGAGGGACCACGATGATGGGCTGGCAAAGGAATGGAACGGCTCTGTGCGTGCGCTTCTTGACAGTTGCCTTATTCTTGTTTTCCGTCGAGCTCGCGGCCTTCACTCTATCCAGCGATTCGAAACCATTATCTCCACCAAACATGTCAGCCGATGAACTTGTTCGCCAGGTGGTGGCCAATGAAACCCAGCTGGTGGATTCTGACCACTCCCACTGGATGTACCGACAGCACCACGTCGAAGATGGAAAAGACACGCTTAAGGAATGCGTAGACACAGATCAGGGAGCGCTGTGCCGTCTGATCGCCGAAGGCGGTCACCCGCTGTCGCAGTCTGAACAAGCTAAGGAAAAGGAGCGGCTTGCAGAGTTGGTGAAGAATCCTGAGCGACAGCGAAAATTGCAGGAGGCCCGAAAAAAAGATGGCGATCAAGCGCTGAAGATGCTGAAGATGCTTCCCAACGCATTTCATTATGAGTATGCGGGCACGGAAGGCGATTTGGTTAAGTTGAAGTTCGTGCCAAATCCCCAATTCACTCCGCCCGACCGTGAATCCCGAGTATTCCACGCCATGGTGGGATTCATGTGGGTTAATCGCGATGCCAAGAGGCTCGTCGAGTTAAGCGGCAAGCTCACCCGCGACGTAGACTTCGGCTTCGGGTTGCTCGGGCATCTGTACCGTGGAGGGACATTCCAGGTCAAAAGAGCTGATGTCGGAGATGGCCACTGGGAGACGACATTGCTCGATGTAAAAATTCGGGGCAAGGCTTGGTTCTTTAAGACCATCAACGCAGACCAGCGA
>JBLNFC010000687.1:0-3584 GCA_050263355.1 Acidobacteriota bacterium | reverse complement strand
CAGAAGAGATGGCGGTGGGTTTTTCTTTGCTCGCAAGGTAGACGAAGAGGAGAAGTCATGAACGATTCATCTGGATCAAGTAGCGATTGGGCAGAACAGCCGGGCGTTGTGGTCATGAAGTTTGGCGGTACTTCGGTAGAGGACGCCTATGCGATTCGGCGACTCGTGCGAATTGTGCGTAGCCGATTGAATTTCCGTGTCGTGGTCGTGGTTAGCGCGTTAGCTAAGGTTACGGACGAACTTCTACGACTGGGACACGCGGCGGAAACGCGCGAGGGTTTTGAGACGGCTGTCACGGAATTGCAGCAGAGACATGAGCGGGTTGCTTCCGATCTCGTACCTTGTGGGGAAGGCGCTCTCTTGCGGTTTGAAATAGCGTCGGAGTTCGCGCAGTTGCGGTCATTGCTTGCAGAGATTACAAGCGCTGGTCATTTGAGTGCACAAATGGAGGACCGACTACTAGGATTGGGCGAGTGTCTCTCCAGCAAGTTGGTCACGGCTGCCCTGCGGCATCAGGGAGTTGGCGCCGATCTGATCGATTCTCGTTCTTGTTTTGTGACCGACGATCGACATACGCAAGCTTCTCCGCTCTGGTCTGAAACCAACCATCGGCTGCGCCAAGCGCTTCACCCTGTTTTGAACCAAAGGCGGGTGCCCGTACTAGGAGGCTTTTTAGGAGCAACCAAAGTCGGAGTGCCCACGACTCTCGGTCGTGGAGGTTCCGATTTGAGCGCAACCATCGTCGGTGCAGCTCTTCGGGCTTGTCGCGTGGAAATCTGGACGGATGTGGACGGAGTCATGAGTGCAGATCCAAACCTGTGTCCCGACGCTAGGCCCATACAAAGAATGAGCTTCGACGAAGCGGGTGAGATGGCACAATTCGGTGCCAAAGTGCTACATCCGGCAACGCTGGTACCCGCGGCAAAAGAGAACATACCGGTCTATGTTCTGAATTCCCGGAATCCAGATGTCGAAGGTACGGAGATCGTTGCGAACTGTAATGGTGGAACTTCGGTGCGAGCGGTCACGGCGAAACGATCCATTGCGGCGGTTGAAATTGCTTCAGCATCGAACACCGATTCCGATTTCCTGGAGGACATCTGCACCGCACTCGACCGGCACCATTGTCGGGTTGAAGTGATGTCGTGCTCGCATGGCAAGGTATCGCTTCTGGTCAGTTCCACTGACACACTCGCGGGGGTCGCGGCTGAACTGCAAAACAGGGCCAGTGTTCGATGGGAGAATCATAAGGCGCTAATCTGTCTGATCGGAGAAAACATCCGCCGTAAGCCGGAAATTGCAAGTCGGGTGTTCGCTGCAGTCTCAGATATCGGCGTTCGCGTGGTTTGCCAGAGCGCGTCAGACCGCACGATCAGCTTTCTCGTCGATGAATCGCGGGCTGTGGAAGCCGTCCAGCGTCTGCATGGACTCTTCTTTCCGAGCCGCAAGCAGCCCGTGTCGGTCCCAACTTCGCATTCTCTGTGCCAGGCGGGTGAAGCATGGCTATAAGCGCACTCGGTCCTCAACGCGCGGGACCTGGCAAGCGGCCACCAGTAGCCTCGAAACGTTCGTCATTCAGCCCAAGCTCGAAGATCGCGATCTTAGGCTTTGGCACAGTGGGCAAGGCTGTCGCAGAGGTGCTGTGCAGCAGGCCAAACTTGCCGTTCCGGCTTACACACGTCTTCAATCGCGATGTCGATCGCAAGCGCGTGTCGTGGGTTCCCAACGGTGTTGAATGGACTGACGACATTCGTCATGTTTTGGCTAGCGACGTCGACGTGGTGGTTGAGGTCGCAGGCGGACTCGAACCGGCAAAGCAATGGGTGCAGCAGGCATTACTGGCCGGAAAATCGGTGGTCACGGCGAACAAGCACCTAATGGCAGTGTACGGGGTTGAATTGTCGGAGCTGGCACATCAAACCGGGCAGCAGATCTTATATGGCGCATCCGTGGCAGGAGGCGTTCCGGTTTTGAGCGCGCTCGAGCACGGATTGGCAGGAGATAAGTTGGTGAAATTTGTGAGCGTCCTGAACGGTACCTGCAACTACATCCTAAGCAATATGGAAGCGTACGGGACATCACTGGCTGCCGCGGTGGCCGAGGTTCAGAAACTCGGGTTCGCCGAGGCCGATCCATCTGACGATTTAAACGGCACCGATGCGAGCTGTAAGCTCGCCATCCTGGCGCGAGTCGCCCTGCAAGTCGACATCCGGCCAGAATGCGTTTACAAGAGAAGTATCGAATCCATCGAGCCTTCCGATTTCGAGTACGCTCGTGAACTCGGCTGCACCATCCGCCAGTTATCAATGGCCGAGATTAGAGAAAACACACTACTTGCGACCGTGCAGCCCATGCTGGTGCCGCTCTCCTCCCCTTTGTCTCGGACCAAAGACAATCAGAATGCGCTCGTCGTAACCGGAGAACACGGAGGCGAAACCGTTTTGTCAGGCCGAGGCGCAGGCGGCGGACCGACGGCTGTCGCCATCATTTCTGACCTTCTCGCTCTACGACGAAATGTAACTGCAACCGCAAACAACCTTCATCTCCGTGCCTGTCGAGTGAGTGCTGATTTCTCTTCGTCGTACTTGCTACGTTCAAGGGGGCGAGCAGAAACCAGTGCGGTCCCAGCGATCACGCAGGCATTATCAACTCGGGGAGTTCAGGTCGACTGGGTTCGGAGAGTCAAGAGATCAGGCCGACACTCCGAGTTCGTTATGCTTGTGAAACCGTGCTCAACGGCGGCAGTCGAGGGTGCACTAGGAGAGATACGCGACCGCTGGGGAACTCGATGCACGCCAGTGTACTTGCCGATTTTTGCCGAGTAGGCCGGGTTGCCCAGGGCAGATGCCCGGATTCCTCAGTCACAAGCTCCCGAAGCACTGGTTTTTGGGTCGGGTACTGGCGGCGCGGGTTCGATGAGATGGAGTCCGCACTCGGTCTTGCTGAAGCCCGACCAGCGGCCAGCTCGCGGGTCCTCGCCGGGACCGATAGCGCGCGTGCAGTGGGTGCAACCAATGCTAGGGTAACCCTGATCGTGCAGAGGGTTATAAGGCACGTTGTGCTTATGGATGTAGCGCCACACCTTCTTCGAATCCCAGTCCACGATTGGATTGATTTTCACCAGGCCAAATTTGGAATCCCACTCGATCTTGTGAGCGGAAGCGCGGTTCAGTGTCTGGTCCCGGCGAATGCCTGAAATCCAGGCTTGCAGTTCGCCAAGTTTTCGTCTGAGCGGCTCGACCTTCCGCAGGTTGCAGCACATGTCGGGATTGCGCGCCCAGAGAGCCGAACCGTACTGCTGCTCCTGTTCTTCGGGAGAGAGCAGCGAATACACCTTCTCAATTTTGACTTGATATCGTGCCTCAATCTCGTCGATGAGATTGTAGGTTTCGGGGAAAAGAAAATCGGTATCGATGGAAAAAAGGCGAAAACCCGGATTCACACGGGAGGCGATGTCGATCACCGCCATGCCTTCGACGCCGAAGGCGGATGAGATGGCAACGTTGTTTCCGAACCGGTCAAATGCCCACCGGAGGACTTCTTCGGCGCTCCAGTTTTCAGCAATGGCTTGGACCTTGGCAATC
>JBLNFC010000686.1:0-2710 GCA_050263355.1 Acidobacteriota bacterium | reverse complement strand
GCAGGAAATCCACTTGCCCGCCGATACCGCTATAAAAACGGGTCCCGATCGAATCGGAGCAGACCTGTCCAGTGAGATCGATTTGCAGTGCTGAATTGATGGCTACCATCTTGTCATTGCGCGCAATGAAGGCCGGATCGTTGGTGTAAGCGGTTGGATGAAATTCAAAGATAGGATTGTTATCGACGAAATCGAATAGTTTCTTGCTGCCGATGGCAAATCCAAGAATGATTTTGCGGGGCTTGAAGTTCTTGCGCGCCCCGGTAATTATCCCCGATTCGATCAGCGGAATGACGCCGTCCGATACCAGTTCGCTGTGGATGCCCAGATCCTTGCGGTCCATGAGGAATGGCAACACCGCGTCCGGAATCCCACCAATGCCAGTCTGTAACACGGAACCATCTTCAATCAGGCCCGCGACGTTGTGGGCAATGGCTGTGTGCATTTCGGTGATCTCGTGCTTCACCATGGCGCACAGGGGTCGAGACGATTCCACGACAGCATCGATCTGATTCACATGGATGAAACTGTCGCCGTACGTGCGCGGCATCTGATCGTTCACCTGGGCCACGACGTAGCGCGCGCACTTGGCGGCGGTCAGAGTCGTGTCCACACCAACTCCAAAACTGCAAAACCCATGCGCGTCAGGAGGAGAAACTTCAATCAGTGCGACGTCGAGCGGCATTGCGCCACTTTCAAAAAGCTCTTCGATCTCGCTGAGGTAGACGGGAGTGTAGTCGGCACGACCCTCGTTGATCGCCTCACGCACATTGCCGCCGATAAACACGGCATTGTGGCGGAAGTGGCTGGCCATCTCGGGAGCAACATAATCAGCGCGCCCCATGGTCATCATGTGCACGATTTCCACATCCTGCACGAAGGGCGCACGGCGGATCAGCGCGTCCACCAGGGTTTCCGGCTCTGCGCAACCAGGATGTATATACACTCGCATGCCCGATTGCACGCACCGCAGAGCTTCTTCCGGGGTACGCAATTTCTTCTTGTACTCGATCTCCCACGACATCGCGTATTCTCCTAGCGAACCGAACTGAGTTCCGGCCGGTGGCTGGCCACATACTTCTCATAGCCGACCGCGGCATAAAAAATTGCACGATCAAAGAACTGGTCCAGCAGCTGCAACATTTCAAGCTCTCCAAAAACTTCCGTTGGACGCTCCATCACCGTTTCCTTCTTCAGGTACTCCCACAGATTTTCTTTGGTGAGGACAATGGTCCAACTGAGTTGGCTCAGAGGAACAGCCTGGGTGGCACGTCGCGCGCCAATCTCCGAGTATCGCTCCTCGATATCGCGTTCGCTCTTGCTGATCAGCCAGTCACCGAGGTGGCGGTAAATTTCAGAAACTCGGAGCTTCAACTCTTCGGGTGGAACCTTCCGATAATCGGTCAGGAGCGGAGAGGAGCGCACCCGTTCCAGGAGGCTCGCAGCCAACGCATGGGAATGAGTTTCGATGAGCCGGACAAGCCGGTAGGCAAGCATCATGACCGCCTCCTTGTAGCCCCGTTAAAGTTCAGTGTCGGCTGGCAGGGCAGAAAAGGCCGTGATTGATGGCACCACGGCTTGTGATGGCTGTCACAAGCGGAAGTCGCTGCAAAAGCGAGTGTTAGAGAGTTCTACCAATCGGACGGCCCTGCTAGACATCGATATCTTCGCAGCAGCGCATTCGTTTTCTTGATGGCTCGCTCCGGATCGGGCGTTTGGGAGCATGGATAGCGCCAGGATTGTGCCCGCCCGGTGAGGAGGCCCAGGTTCGGGCAATCCTCACCGGCCTTTCAGGAGGTCCTCGGCGAGTCGTCTGCTCAACAGGCCCTCCGAGCTACGACAAGAAAAACTCCTTCGCGATCGGCATCCAATCCTGTCCGGGAATGTGGGCTGTGGCATCGTGCATCGCGACGCCGCCATCCTGCGCAAGCGCGCCGAGCGCCATCGGCATCTTCCTTTGCAGACGGCTGGCCGATTCCTCGGTCCACCACCTGGCCAGCGCTCCACCCAAAAGATTGCGGAAGTTCGTCTTTGCGTCGGGCGACTGCACCGTTACCAGCCAGCCTTCACCGTAAGGATCGCGCAGCGCGAGCTTGGGATCCCGCGCGACCGTCTCATTGATGTCAGCAACGCTACCTTCGATGGGCGAAACCATATCCACAGCGTTTCCGTCGCGATATACGGTGCAGATTTTCTGTCCTTGCCGGAGCCACTGCCCTCGTTGGGGCAGGGTAATCCGGTTGATCTTTCCGGTGAGCTTCGAGGCGAAATCATCCATACCAACTCTGACAAGACTCGGACTTTCGCTCAGCGCCCAGGTATGGCCGGGGTGGTAGCGTAGATTTTCCGGAACCTGGAACCCGCCTACCAGGCTTGGTTGCAAGCGTGGCAAAGCTTCCCGCTTTGCGGGCGCCACCTGAAGTACTGGTTGGGCCACCACTTTTTTCCGGCTGTAGAAATGATCGATCAGTAGAAATGTGATGAAAGTTAAGAGAACCAGAATGACTGTCATAAGTCACCTCGCCGGAGGGCCTCCTAACTTCGGGCCTCGGACAAGTTCTATAAGGCAATCACAATGCCGCGACTCTTCGGGACGCAGCACATAAGTGTGAGTGCTTCTATGTTCATGATTTCAGGATTCATGCGGGATGAGTGCTGAGGAAACTGCTCTTGGCGTGTGAGAAATCACAACGTCTCAATGATGAGGATC
>JBLNFC010000685.1:0-3530 GCA_050263355.1 Acidobacteriota bacterium | reverse complement strand
ATATCTCCGCCTCGCCCTTCTGGGTAGGGAAGCGCGACTTTCGCCGCGAGATGCTCGCTTCCATTGCCCGCAATAATCGCGTTCCGGTTGCGATGGTCAACCAGGTGGGTGGCAATGACAGCTTGATCTTCGATGGCTCCAGCATTGTGCTCAACGCCTCCGGTGAAGTCATAGCGCGCGGAAAGTCTTTCGAGGAAGACCTCATTTATTTCGATTCCACCACTCTCACTGGCGAGATACATGAGCAGACGCCCGGCGGAGAAGCGGAGGCTTACGCGGCCTTAGTGCTCGGCACGCGAGATTATGTCCGGAAGTGTGGCTTCAGTCGCGTCATCGTCGGTCTCAGCGGCGGAATTGATTCCGCACTTACTGCCGTCATTGCTGCCGACGCCCTTGGCTCTGAGAATGTGATCGGGGTCGGCATGCCTGGGCCCTACTCCTCGCCCGGGTCCATTGCGGATGCTGCGACTTTAGCGAAGAATCTCGGGATCCGCTTCGAGTTGCTGTCCATCAGCGAGATTTTCGAAAGTTATCGGCGAGCTCTACACGGCGTTTTCGCCGGACTCCCCGAAGATGTTACCGAGGAAAATATCCAGCCCCGTGCCCGCGGTACTCTACTGATGGCTCTAGCCAACAAATTCGGAGCCATCGTGCTCAGCACCGGAAACAAGAGTGAACTTGCGGTCGGATACTGCACACTTTACGGCGACATGGTCGGAGGCTTAGCGGTCATTTCTGACGTGCCGAAAACCATGGTCTATAGCATCAGTCGTCACGTGAATTCCCAGCGCCCCCTGATTCCGCAGCCCACGCTCGAGAAGCCACCCTCCGCCGAGTTGCGTCCCGATCAGAAGGACACCGACAGCCTGCCCCCCTATGAAGTGCTGGACCCGATCCTGGAGGACTATATCGAGGACATGCACTCGCCCGAGCAAATCGCAAACGATCGCGATCTCGATCTGGAACTGGTGAAGCGTGTCATTTGTATGATCGATCGCAATGAATACAAACGGCAGCAAGCCGCTCCGGGTCTGAAAATATCCGCTAAGGCGTTCGGATACGGCCGTCGCTTTCCAATCGCAGCCCGTCACGAGAGCTGACTAGCCAGTCTGAAATCTCCCAAAAGCTTGTAATATGGATTAACAAAAACTTACCCCTGCTCGGAAAGGAATGCATGCACCGCCCCATTACCGCTTTCTTTTTGCCTTTATTTCTGGTTGTTTCTGGATTCGCCCAGCAGCAGCAAAAGAGCGAGAATTCCGTCGCTGCTGCGAGACCTTCGACCACGGCCCAAACTCCCGCCGGCCTACCTTCTGAGCAAACGGTGAATGGCTTTCTGCAGCAGACCTTTGGGTACGACCCCAGTGTGAGCTGGAAGATTTTTGCCATCAAGCCTGCCACCGCCCAAGGTCTGGCAGAAGTGGACGTCGTTCTCGCCAATCAGGGCGGTCAGCAGAACACGACTTTCTATGTGACCCAGGACGGCAAGCATGCCTTAATCGGCGACCTCATTCCTTTCGGCGTGAAGCCGTTTGCTGCGACCCAGCAGGAGTTAATGAAAGGGATTAATGGAGTCTCGCGCGGCCCCGCCGGCGCCCCCGTGACCATCGTGGAATTCAGCGACCTCCAGTGCCCGCACTGCAAACAGGCGCAACCAACGATCGACAAATTACTCGGGGATGAGCAGAACGCCCGGTTTGTATTTCAACAATTTCCATTACCCTCGCATAATTGGGCCGCCAAAGCCGCGGCCTACGCCGACTGCATCGGACGTTCCAATAACGATGCATTCTGGAAGTTTGTGAGCGGAACCTACACGGCGCAGTCCGACATCACGGAAGCGAATGCGGATCAGAAGCTGACAGCAGTTGCCGACGCTTCCGGAGTGAAGGGAAGCGACATTGCCGCCTGCGCGGCGAAGCCGGACACGAAAAGCCGCATCGATGCCTCCGTCAATCTCGGCAAGAAGGTAGAAGTCACCGGCACGCCCACGCTCTTCATTAACGGGCGCCGAATCGCAAACGTGAATGGTATCCCATACGATGTTTTGAAGTCGATGGTCGAGTTTGAAGCTCGGCAGGGAAAATAGGCGGGCAGCTTACAACACTCTAGTGACCCGCTCCGATCTGAATTTCATT
Source organism: Acidobacteriota bacterium (assembly GCA_050263355.1). Lineage (GTDB taxonomy): Bacteria > Acidobacteriota > Terriglobia > Terriglobales > Acidobacteriaceae > Gp1-AA122. Next base: position 1,392 of record JBLNFC010000685.1, on the reverse strand, counting down.
GTCGGAACCAGAGTTCGGCGTGCTGAGAAGGTGTGGTGTGATCACCACTAGCAGTTCGTCATCATCCTCTTCTTTATGGTTCGTGTTTGCCAGCTGGTTGAGTCCCGGCAAGTAGCCCAGGCCGGGTATTCCCGTCATACTTCGTACTTCGGTTCGCGACACGATACCCGTCACCACGGCCGGCTCGCCGTTCTTCAGCGTGATACCGCCTTTGTATTCCCGGTTGTTGATGATGGGTACCCCGTTTAACGAAGTTCCACCCAGCGCGCGTAGCTGCAATTCCAAATCAAGACCGATATCGGAGTTGCCGTGGATGTGAGGTTTCGCCTTGATAATGAGGCCCAGGTCTTCGTAGTTGAAGGAGGGGAACGCCGCCTGAAAACTATTGTTGCCGATGGCGTTTGCGATCGCCGCCGTGTTGAAGATCGGCGCGAAGCTCGCGTTCAGGATCGGATACCTCGATCCCAATTTGAAGCTTACGTCCTTCCCCTGTCCCGCACGAAGCGTCGCATGTTCTAGGCTCGACACCGAGCTGGAGTTCAGCGACAGAGTCGCCGAAAGCTGGTCCAGCGAAAGCCCGAATAGCGTTTTGCCATTTCCGAAAGTCGCCAGCGGTTGCGAGAAAATCGAATTCTGCTGGTTTTGAAGTTGCGCCAGCAATGCAGATAACGCGGTCGAGTTGGCCTGGTTGATGCCGCCACTTGCAATCAGTTGGTTGATGAGGTCCTGCAGATTCTGTCCGCCCAGAGCCGCCAGAGCGCCTGCCGGAATGTTGATCAGCTGAAAGTTGTTTGGAATGTGCAGGCCCACGTCACGAGTGAAAGTGTGGCTCACCTGGTAGAGCTTTATGTCAAGAAGCACTTGCGGAGCATCGGAATCAAGCCCCTCAATAAATGCAGTGGCCGCATCAACCATCACTTGAGGAGCCCGCACCGTAATCGTCTTCGCGGCCGGGGATTGCGACAGAAATCGAATCTCGAACAGACTTCGCAACGCATTGGCAATGTCATTCAGTTCCTGCGGTGACGAGGCGTCGGATATCAGGAAGGTGCGCGCCGCCATGCGATCGTACTCTCGGTGATTCTGGGGCGTGTCACCGGCGATCACCATCTGCTTTTCGTCGATTGCAGTCCAGAACGACTTCGTAACCTGACAAGCCGCCCGCATGGCGGTGTAAAAATCGACGTCTTGGATATCGAACCGCACGTTGCGCATGGCAACAGAATCATCGACGACAGCCGTCAATCCGAAAGCAACAGCAATCTGCGCAAGAAGATCGCGCGAGCTGCCACGAAAGTGAAAATCGGCCCGCTCGCTCTGCGGTTCCACATTGATCTCGCCCGCGTCCGCCAATACCGTGGCTGGTTTCGAAAGGCGTGGCGCCGAGTCGCC
>JBLNFC010000684.1:0-3823 GCA_050263355.1 Acidobacteriota bacterium | reverse complement strand
ACAAGCGGCACAAGACGCGGTCGCTTCCGACATTAACCAATACGCGATCACCTGGGGCGCGAAGAGCCTGCGCGATGCCATAGCCCGCAAAGCCAACGACTGGCAGGGCATTTTGGCAGATCCGGAAAAGAACATTACGGTTTGCTGCGGTTCTACTGAGGCCATGATTTCGACTCTGCTCGCCGTATGCAATCCGGGCGACGAGGTCGTGATTTTCGAGCCGTTCTATGAGAACTATGGGCCTGATTCCATCCTGTCGGGAGCAAAGCCGCGTTTTGTGAAATTGCGGCCGCCCACGAGTGCCGAGGCTGGGTGGACCTTCGACGAGCGCGAACTCCGCGCTGTGTTTCACAATCACACCAAAGCGATAATCCTAAATACCCCAAACAATCCGACGGGGAAGGTGTTCACACGCGAAGAACTGGAAATCCTTCGCGATCTGTGCGTCAAATTCAACGTGCTGGCCATCACTGATGAGATTTACGAACACATCATCTACGACGGCGCTCAGCACGTCTCCATTGCGAGCCTCGACGGGATGCAGGACCGCACCGTCACGATTAATGGCCTCTCCAAAACCTACAGCGTGACGGGATGGCGAGTTGGCTGGACAATCGCTCCGTCGAACATCACGGATGCAATTCGAAAAGTACACGACTTCTTAACTGTGGGCGCGCCGGCTCCATTGCAGGAAGCTGGCGCAGCCGCCCTGGACCTGCCTCACAGCTACTATCAAAAACTTGCCGAAAACTATTGCACGCGCCGTGATCACCTGATTCCTGCGCTGGCGGACGCGGGTTTCCGATGCTACAAACCACGAGGCGCGTATTACGTGATGACAGACATCAGCAGGTTCGAATTTGCGGATGATTTAGCGTTCACCCAGCATCTGGTAAAAGACATTGGTGTGGCCGCGGTTCCGGGTTCAAGCTTTTACAACGACCCGCGCGACGGTGCACTCCAGGTAAGGTTTGCTTTCTGCAAGCGAGATCAGACACTCGACGAAGCTGGCCGAAGACTGCGTAAACTGCGGAAGTAGTCGTCAGTCTTGTCGTCGGCCCTCAGTCCTCAGTATTGATCTTCGGCTTCCGCGAGAGCTTTGTCGCTAGGCAGGGGTGCGCACCCTCTCACCCCGCTTCGCAGTTTCATCTAATTTCTAGGACTAAGCGAAGGCGAAGGCGACCCCGCTTCTCTCTTCTCCGCTTCACGTTCACGCTCAAGCTGGCCCAGCATTTTCTGCATAGCTTTGCTGAAATCGGTCGGCGAATGCATTTGGTATGTGGTCCCTTGCAGAACAGATATGAGGTGTTGAATGGAATCAGGAAAATTCGCCCCAGGAAAAGGGAAATATTCGAAGTAGAAGAAGTGCTGACCTTGCGAAGGAGGCGCCGAGCTGGCTGGAACCTTCTGACCGAATCGCGTCGTCGGCCCCAGGAATATCACGATGTCGGACCGTTGTGAGCCAGCAGATTCTTTTCTTACGAGATCAGATAAAAAGCTTACGCCTTCTGGCCCACGCTGAAGAGCCTTGTACGATACGGTACCCAGTTCCGTCGTCCGCAGAATCTTCGCCAGCTCGCGAAATGCTTCGCTATCGAAGTGTTCCTGACGATAGAGTTCTCGCTGCTGATCAAGATTGAACGCCACCAGCCGTACCGATTGACAAGGCAGGTGCTTCAGCATGGATCGCAGTGACTGCATCAGAAACGCGCGGTCCAAGACGCGCAGTCTCGATTCGCGGGGATTCATCGGCATGGCATCCAGCAGTATCGTCACGCGATAACCTTGCCCTTTGTCCGCGAGTTTGCCATCCCATGGATCAGGCCATATATGAGAGACGGTGTTCGCCTCCAGCGCAACTGCAACTTCAGCCTGACTATGGCTGCGCGCGGCCTTGATATTCCAGCGCCTTCGGCAAAAACGGTTTCGATTGTCGGTGACCAGCACCTCGACCTGGTATTCACCTTCGCCGATGGAAAAGCCACCGCTCATGTCGAGTTCCGCATGTAAGCGTTTCAAATTCGTTTTCGCTGCCACGTCCGGCGGAACAGCAGGAACGGCCATGAGTTCCGCAAACACCATCGGCGAACCACCCTGGGGCGTTACTCGGGTATAGGTTGCCAGCCTGAATTCCTCGCCTCCGAACTCTTCATACGGACAACGAACGAAATATCCCGCATCAAAGCGAAACGTAAAATCCAGAAAGGGTTTCCAATCGTGAATGGTGCATTTCAGCGTCTCGTGCGCCGGCAAGCTGTCCAACATTCGACCGACTTTGTCGGAAGCGTCGGAGCCGAGAGGCACCTGCGAAAAGGCAATGGAAGGCCAAATGAGGCATATCGACGAAAACAGCAGAACAGCCCTGAACATGACTCTTTGCGGCGGGTTACGCCTGCCCCTGTTTTGCACAAAAATATTGTGTACCAACATAGCGCGAAGTCGTGACCATCTGAACAGAAAACTCTGCTCAAAGGAGTTGGGAAAGGGGCTTGATCCACAGCTTTCTGCGGTATACTGCGCCCACCGGGTTCAAAATCTTCTCAGGGAAGAAGCACACCATGTCTGTAAGAGCAGTCGAAGAGGTATCGGCGCAGGTTCCTGCCGACGATTTTCACGCGCTGGAAGAGAAAGTTTATCGCACCATTGAGCTATATAAGGCGGCAAGGGACGCGCGAGCAGTTGCGGAGCGCGATGTTCAGCGCCTACGCGAGCAGATCGAAGAGCGGGAAGAGGAAGTTGATAGCTTGAAGAAAGAAATGATCACCTTGCGCCGAGAGCGGGAAGAAGTCCGCAGCCGGGTTGAGAAGATGCTGCGCCAGATTGACGCGATGGGCGCTGAAGAAGCGGCCGCGGGCTAATCCAATGCCGAGAACCGGCGCAGGAGTCGAATAATGGCGACTATGCCTAAGGAACAAGCGATCCGGGATTTAAAGAACAGCAGCGTGCGGGTCGAGATCTTCGATCAAGCCTACAACCTGCGCGGCTCGGACGCCGACTACATTCTCAAATTGGCAGAGTACGTCGACGGCAAGATGCGTGCAGTTGCCGAAGCCACTTCAACGGTGGACACTATGAGATTGGCGGTATTGGCTGCTTTGAATATTGCCGATGAGTACCACGTGCTAAAGCGCCAGTCCGAAAGTGGCAACCTGGATTACGCAAAGCGGGCGCACCGGCTGTCTGGTGTTCTGGACGAAGTCTTGGACGAGGCGCCACGAAAAAAGTAAAAACGAACGTTCCCCGCGCTACGTATGTGCGGAGTTCTCCTGCCTTGTTTGCCGTATCAATACTCAATCAATCAGCAAACCAACTGCCATCTTTTTAGCTGCTGCCTCTTGCGAATCGCCACCTGATTCCCTAGCATCCAAGATGTAAAGCCGGCCTGCGAAGTTGGTGATGGTGGTAACCGATTTTTGAACCAACACCGAATGAACGGGGATCCGACTCGTAAAAACGATCCGGTGTGCGATGTTCCGCCAAGCGGAAATGCCTAAAGGGTCGCGGCGGGTTCCCATCGTCTTAACGACGGTTCATTCTCGGCCTACCACACGGCTGTGCGGGTCGGCTTCACTTTTTATCAGCCGCTGGTCCCTCCTTCCGCGCAAGACCTCAAGCAGCCACAGCAGTACCGGCCTTTCGTCTCGTCTTTGACCAAGATGTTTCGGCTCAAGTGTCTCCGTAAACATTCAAGAAAACTGCCCTCCGGCGTGCCGCCGGTTTGCTTCGGCAACGAGCGACGACTAATGACGGCTCTGCTCTCCTGATAAACTGAACCCGTATCAAATCCCACTACTCAGGCATCTAAAAAGAAGTGTTTCCCAGA